>WGAD01000095.1 GCA_015489255.1 Anaerolineales bacterium
GCCAGAGGGCGCAGGGCAGACAGGGTGTCGGTTGTCCAGGTGCGGGCGTCGTTGGGGTGAACGCCGACGGCGGCATACAGGTGGGGGGTCGTTTCCGTCAGCTGCAGGATCTGGCGGCTGCTGGTGAGGGTCAGGCCCGGGATCAGGATGGGTGAAACGCCGCGCGCCCGGGCGCGCGCAAGCACGTCCGGGCGGTCTGCATCAAATTGTTCCAGGTTGAGGTGGCAGTGTGTATCGGCGAAGTTCACGGTTTAGCGCAGGCCGGCGATCTTCAGGCCGTCTTCGAGGATGGCGTCCACTTTGTCGGCGTGGGTCGTTTCGCAATAGACGCGCAGGATCGGCTCGGTGCCGCTGAAGCGGATCAGCAGCCAGCCGCCGTCTTCCAGGCGGAACTGGTAGCCGTCGATGGTTATCAGCTCGGTGACGCGCAGCCCGCCGATGGTCTGCGGGTTGGCGGAGAGGATGCGATCGATCTTTTCTTGCTTGTCGCCGCTGAAGGGGGTGTCGATGCGTTTGTAGTAATGGGCGCCGCCCACCCGAGCGAAGAGCTCTTCCAGCAATTGGGTGGGTTTTTTTCCGGTTTTGACCATGAAATCGAGCATGTACAGCCCGGCGAGGATGCCGTCGCGCTCGGGGACGTTGCCGCGGAAGGCATAGCCGCCGCTTTCTTCGCCGCCTATTAAGGCGTCCACTTCCAGCATTTTCGGCGCCACGTATTTGAACCCGACGCCGGTTTCGTACACGGGGACATCGTAGAGACGGCCCAGTTTGTTCAGCATGGTGGTGGTGGACAAGGTCTTGACGATCGGGCCGCGTTCACCGCGGATTTCCAGCAGGTAGTAGGCCAGCAGGCCGTAAGCGCGCAGTTGATCGATGAATTCGCCGTTTTCATCGCCAAAGCCGACACGGTCAGCGTCGCCATCGTTGATGAGTAGGATGTCGGCGCCGTTTTCCACGGTGGCCCGCAGGCCGGCGTCCACGTTGGGGCGGATGGGTTCGGGGCGCTTCATCTCGGGGAAGATGGGGTTGCGCTGGTTGTGGATTTCCAGCACGCGGGTTTGGCCGCCCGCCAGCAGGCGGGGGAACCAGCCGGCGCCGTTGCCCCACATGGCATCGACCATGACGGTCAGGCCGGCATCTTTGATCGGCTGCAGGTCGATCAGCGTTTGGATGTGCTCGATGTAAGCCGGCGCGGCGTCGAAGAAGCGAATGCGCCCTTCGGCCTGGGCGGCGGCGAAGTCGGCGCGGCGGACGGCGCTTTCACTTTCCGGGATACGGGCTTCGATGTCTTTCAGCCCTTGTGGGTCGATGGCGCCGCCGTGTTCATCGCGCACTTTGAAGCCGTTGTCGCTGGGCGGGTTGTGTGAGGCGGTGATGTTGATGGCGCCGACGGCCTTTTGGGCGACGACGGCGTAAGAGATGACTGGCGTGGGGGTGGGGCCGTTCGTCAGCCAGACGCGCAGGCCGTTGCCTGCCAGCACTTCGGCGGCGGCGCGGGCGAAGTCTTCCGAGCGGAAGCGTTTGTCGTGCCCGACGATCACCCATTCGTCTTTTTTTCCCTGCGCCAGCAGGTATTCGGCAAAACCTTGCGCTGCACGCCGCACGTTGGCAAAAGTGTAGTCTTCTGCGATGTGGCCGCGCCAGCCATCGGTGCCAAACTTGATTTTGTATGCCATAGATGAAATCTCCTGTGGGCTTCCTTTTCTGAAAATGCCGCGGCTATTATAACAGACCGTGTGCAGCTTATTTTGGAAGCCAGCTTGTTCAACGGTGGTGGGGGCGCGGCGCACTGGTTTTGGTGCGAGGCCTGCGTTGTGTTTTTTAACGGCCGCTCAACCAGCGAAGATCGCGTTGGCTGAATAGGGCGTCGGCCCGTACCAAAGCCAACGGCGCGGGTCAAACCGCTGGTTTCGGTACGACGCCTTCGGCGTCACTCAACCAGCGTGAGCAGGGGCGCGAAATGAATTTCGCCTTACGGGTCGGGCGGTGTCATGGCGAGGGGGCGCAGCCCCCGAAGCCATCTCCCGCCCTGCGGGAGGGGATTGCTTCGCCCCTGCGGGGTTTTCGTTGGCTGAGTAGGGCGCCGGCCCGTACCAAAGCCAACGGCGCGGGTCAAACCGCTGGTTTCGGTACGA
>WGAD01000096.1 GCA_015489255.1 Anaerolineales bacterium
CGGCGGAGGGTATAAAAGCCTTGTCCATCATAAACAAGGACACCCTGCAGAAACCTCTTATGCAAAAGAGTTGATTGCTCTTCGCCTGGCGTCGATGGAGAGCACGGGGCTGCTGCCCTCCGCCCCCGACCTCTCTACCCTCCCGCGCGGCTCCTGGTTCCTGCAATTCACCTTCACCCTCGCCAAACCCTGGATGAGCAAAGACGACGAGCCTTTCTACGTGGCCGAGAGCGTCAACCCCGTGCGTAAGGACAAGGTCTTCAAAGTGCCGGTGATGGCCGCCAGCAGTTGGAAGGGCCTGCTGCGCTGGACGGCGGTACACACCCGCCTGGCTCAGCCTGTCATTGCCAGCGGAGCGAAGCAATCCCCCTCCTCATTCGCGTTGGAGCGTTTTGTCCAGACCCTGCTCTTCGGCGACGAAAAGGGCGAAGGCGACGACGGCAGCCGCGCCCTGGCCGCTTACCTGGACAAGCTGCCTCCCAAAGAGCGGCAGAAAGAAGCCCGTTGGGAATACGAACGATTGCTGCGTCGCTATTTTGACCTTGACGACGATGCCGATCTCCCCAGCCACCGCGGACGGCTGTTTTTCTACCCGACTTTCTTTGATCGGATTGATGTGGAAGTCATCAACCCGCACTCGCGCGAAACTCGCGCTGGCCGCCAGCCGGTGTATCTGGAATGCGTCCCCGATGGTGCAAGCGGTACCTTCTCCCTGCTCTACATCCCCTTCGATCGGGTTGGCAAGAACGAAGCCGAAACCCGCCGCCAGGCCGCTGAAGATTTGCAGCGCGTTGCCGAGGCCCTGCAGGCCATGTTCCTGACCTACGGCTTCTCCGCCAAACGCAGCAGCGGCTACGGTGTGGCGCAATCCCTCCTGAAAGATGGCTGCCTGCGGTTCAACTTTGAAGATGTCGCCCCCGCGCCGCAGGCCGGACAGCCCGCCCGGCAAGAAAACCTGCCCCGTTACCTGGCCGCCCCCGGCCAACTCAAAGTGGAATACCTGAACCCCGACGGCACCTTCCGCGAACGCAGCCCACAAGAATTGAATGCCATGAAGAAGAAAGCCCGCCAGCAATATGAAAAAGCCCGCAAGTGGTGGGAACGGGAGGGCAAAGCCCTGCAAACAATTGCTGAAGCGCCCGCCCCTGAAGAACTCCCATCGCCACACATAGAGCGCCAATTCACATCGTTTGAAGAACTGCGGGAAATTGCCAACACCCTGGCCGTTGTGCTGACCGCAGGAGGTGCCGCATGAGCCAGTCGGTTAATTTGGAAAAACTGAAACAGCATCAGTGCGAACTGCTCCTGGCCGAAGTGGCCGCGTGGTTGCACATGTTCGGCAAATTCCACGAAGGTTTTTTGAATGGCGACCACAGGATGGATGTGCAAATTCCACCTGACCTGACAACAGACTACCCGCAATTGGATGCACTCTTGCGCGATTCCTGGGTGGGGGAAATCTGGAAACAACTCGGTATTACCGAATTGCAGGACGATGATAAACCGCTGAGTATTTTTGCCTTAATCAAAGAACACAAAAACCGTAACGCTCCCACGGGCCTGCAACGCCTGATGCAAGATGCCCACGGGCGCGGCTCCGGCACCGAAAAAGGCCAACTGGGAGACTTTTTCCCTGGTCAGCAAGGCGATGTCTTTCTCTCTACCGCTCTCGGCCATGAATCCAGGCAACCGATTGGCCTGAGCACTGTCCAGCGCGAGCGCAAGGCCCTCTATGTCTTTCTGGAAGAACGACTGGCACAACTAAAAAGCGCTAACGGCAAAGTGAATTGGGTGGATTTTCGCCATGAGTTTATCTCCCGCCTGGAAAACGTCTTTCGCCTGAGTGTTGCCGAAACCCGCCGCCCGGTCAACGATGTCACCCTGTTCGACCAGACCTTTGCCAGTGTGGCCTTTCTCAAGGCGGCGCTGGCCCAGATTTTGTTGCGCGGCTGGCACGAACCAAAACCAAAAGGTGTGGGGAACAAGTATCATTGGCGCATCCTGCGGGTTGGACTGGATGGCCTCCGCTTCTGGGGGCAGGCGGCGCGGCTGAATGACCTGCTCTCCCGCAAAGCCATTCTGCAGCAGGCGCTCGATGAGGTGAAAACGCTGCTCGAAGCAATCTACCCTTTGGGCATGGAAATGTATCGCGATGAAACCGGCAGCCTGTTCATCGTGCCAGATGTGGAAAACTTGTTGGAATACCAGGCCGACGGCCGTTCTCTTCGCGATCATCTGCAAGAAATCGCGCACAAGCGGCTCGAATCCGAAGCCGCCTTTACACTGGAACTCAGCCCACGGACGCGCAACATGCTGTCCTTCGGGCAGATGGCAACCCAAGCATTACCTCCGCCGGCCCCAAGCCAAGGCTGGATCCCGGAACTGGACCGGGTCTGGCGTGCAGGGGAAACCCGGGATATTTGCCCGGTTTGTGGCCTGCGCCCGCAGGGGCCAGACCCAAAAAGCCTGGAACGCAAAGTGTGTCGGATTTGCGAGCAGCGCCGCAGTGACCGTTCCAGGGCCTGGGTGCACGAGATGGAGACGACCATCTGGACAAACGAAGTGGCCGATACGAACGGCAGGATGGTGCTCATCGCAGGGCGATTTGGACTCGAAGCCTGGCTAACGGGCGAAAACTTCAACACAGTGGCTGCCTTCGAACCCAGTTCGAGGAATATCCAGTATAAAAAGCGAGAGAAGATTTTTGGCCCAGAGCCGTTTTCATATCAGCAG
>WGAD01000097.1 GCA_015489255.1 Anaerolineales bacterium
CCGCGCAACCAATTCATAAATGATCCCCAGCACGATCAGCAAGGCTGCGGAAATCAACAACAACTTCCAGAAAACCTGAAAGCTCAGCGCGTAATCGGGGTAGCGTGCCCGGGTCGCCATGGTATAGACCGTCAACCCGCTGAGCGAGGTGACCCCCAGGAAAATGTAAAACCCGCGCGTCAGGTTTCCTGCCAAGGCCTGCCCCGCCCCCGGGACAATCAGAGAAAGGAAGGCTCGTATCCAGGAACGTTCGGAAGATGTCTTGGTCATGAATGCCTCACTTGCCCGAAACGCTCAAACGCTGGGCTTCTTCGCCGTAGATTTGTTTGAATTCTTCATCGGTGATGCTGCGAATGTCCCCGCGCGACCCTTCATACACCAGTTCGCCATCGCGCAGGCCAATTACCCGAGAGGCGTACCGCTGCACCAGATCGAGATAATGCAGGCTGCACAACACCGTAATATTCTGCTCCCGGTTCAGCTTTTCCAGGTAATCGAGAATGGAATTTGCCAGCACCGGGTCTAGGCTGGCAACCGGCTCATCGGCCAGGATCATTTTCGGGTCTTGCATTAGGGCGCGGGCAATGCCCACCCGTTGTTTCTGTCCGCCGCTGAGGGCATCTGCACGGTTGTGGGCTTTGTCGGCAATGCCCACCCGCTCCAGCGCGCGCATTGCGCGCTGTTTTTCCTCTTCCGGGAAGTAATTCAGCAGGCTCCACCAGGGATTCACATACCCGCAACGACCGGTGAGCACATTGGTCAGGACGCTTGAACGTTCGACCAGGTTGAAGTGCTGAAAGATCATCCCGATTTCGCGGCGGATCTGGCGCATTTCCGCATCGCTGGCCTGTGTAATGTCTCTGCCATTCCAATAGATGCGGCCCTCGGTAGGTTCGATCAGGCGGTTGATGCAGCGCAAAAGCGTGGATTTCCCCGAGCCGCTCAAGCCGATCACCACCAGAAATTCGCCGTCTTGAACCTCGAAGCTGACGTTCTTCAAGGCCACGGTGCCGTTATCGTACACTTTTGTCAGGTTTTCAACAACCAGCATGGCATCACCTTGTCTTCAAGTTAAACGCATGTGCAACATTCACCTCAACCCGCCAGCGCTGACTGAAGTGAATCTTGCACGCATACAAAAAAGCGAGGAAGGGAGAGGCTGCTCCCTTCCTCGCTGCAAAGGCAGACTACTTGCCGAGTTCGTCGATGCTGACACCGGCGGCTTCCAACTGCTGGCGGAAACCATCGTAGAAGGTATCGTCGACTGCTTCCAGGCCCTGCCAGGAGAACAGGCCTTTGAGCATCGCCTGGCCTTCTTCGGTATCGTTCAGGGTCAACAGAGCGTTGACGATCTGGTCGCGCATCTCAGCCGGGAAGTCCGGGGTGAAGGAGATGTTGTCGTTGGGGATGGGCGCCGAAGTGGCGATCACCACGACTTTTTCCTTCACATCGGGGAAATCTTTTTCCACCAGCACGCGGGCATCTTCGAAGGTCGCGCCGGCATCGCAATCGCCGTTGTAAACGGCCAGCACCACAGCGTCGTGACCGCCCGTATCCACGATCTCAGCCAGGTCGGTGGCCGGGTCGAGGCCAGCGGCCAGCAGGGACAGCTGCGGGATCACCCAGCCCGAGGTCGATTCCGGATCGGGGCGGCAGAAGGTCTTGCCAGCCAGGTCTTCGATCTTCGTGATACCGCTGTCGACCTGGGTGATGATCTGCCCGGCGTAGGAGGTGGAGCCATAACGCACCGAGGCGATCGCCACATCCGCGCAGCCGCGCTCATGCGCCCGCACATAACCAAAGGTGTTCAACGCGCCCATCTGGGCTTCGCCAGAACACATGGCTTCCTGCTGGGCCGTGTAGTCCGTCGGGATGACGACCTTGATCACGATGCCCGTCTGTTCTTCGACATACTGGGCAATCGGCTCGGCGCCGGCCAGCACGGTCTGGGTGTCTTGGGAGGGGGTCAGCACCCACACCACCGGATTTTCCGCGGTGCCAAGTTCGGGGGTCTGCGGGCCGCAGGCAGCCAGCGCCATGGCCGCAATGGCCGCCACGGCAAAGAGCAGATAAGGAACACGGACTTTCTTCATAACCTTCTCCTCTCCATTTCTGGAAACAGAATTTTTGAGCAAGCGCTCGTGCGAAAATGATACTTTTTTTTGTCAAATCTGGCAAGTGACAAATTTCTTGAACCTCCAGACAGAGGCGGCGGGGTTATACTGGTAAACTGAACCCTCCTGGAACAAGAAAGGATGAACGCCCCCATGAAACTCCGTGTGTTCTTTTACCTCGCCGTGCTGGGCATCCTGGCTGCCGCCGCCTGGTATGTGGTGCAAAGCGTGCAGCAAACCACCCAACAGGCCGTCCAGCCGTTGCAACAGGCCAATCAGGCCATGCAGACGCAAATTGCCGAAATGCTCAACCCCACGCCCACCATCATCCCCGATCCGGTCTCCATCATCCACGATGTGCGCGCTCTGGCCCGCCTGGAAACCGTACAATACTCCGTTGAAAAGGTCGTAACCGCCGAGACCAACCAGGGCACGCTGGAATTCCTCTTCGGCGATCGTTTGCTGCTGGTGGCGCATGGCGTGGTCATCGCCGGCATCGATTTGCAGAAGATTACACCTCAAGACTTGTGGCTGGAAGGCAGCGTGCTGCACGTCCGTTTGCCGGAAGCCGAGGTCTTCATCGCCACATTGGACAACGAAAAATCTTACGTCTACGACCGTGAAACCGGCCTGCTCTCCAAGGGAAACATCAACCTGGAGACCCAGGCGCGGCAGGTTGCCGAGGCCGAAATCTTGCGCACGGCGCTGGAAGATGGCATCCTGGAAACAGCGCGCATTAATGCAGAAGCCTACCTCTCGCTGCTCTTCCGCAGCCTGGGCTACGACGAGGTCATTTTCGAGCGCTGACCGCCCGCAACCAGTCGGGGTGAGCATATTTTTCGCGCCGTAGCATAGCGGCGCGTGCGCGTTCCTCCTCCGTCAGCTGCCCCGGCTGCAACTGCAAGCCAAACGTTTCACGAAAAGCCTGCGCCCAGGCCGCCGCGGCGGTCTCCCAGGATAGGCGCCGCCCAAGCGCTTCTTCCAGCGTGCAGGCTTTTTGTCGCAGGCGGAGGGCCGCTTGTTGGCGAGCGGCCTCGTTGGGGAAGTGCAAAACACGGGTGATGCGCGTAAGGTCGCCATGCAGCGGCAGGGTGCCGTGCTGCAACAGGCCATCCCGACGCCGTGCCTGCGCCGAACCCAGCAGTTTGCGGCCTGCCACCGTGATCTCGTAGGTTGAGGGGACCTCAAAGCAAACCGGCGGGGCATCGCGCACACCTGTCTCCGCCTGATGCACCTCTACCGGCGCCTGCAACAACTGCAACGC
>WGAD01000098.1 GCA_015489255.1 Anaerolineales bacterium
CAGCCGCTCTCCCCCAACAGCACACTCATCATTCGCCTCCTGCCCACCCCTTGACCCCCGCCAGTGGGAAAAATGGCCGATGCCTGCCGCCTTGCGCTATCCTTGATTTGTGATAAAGTTAACAGAAACACTTCTCTTTTATTGACGACTTGGACGAGGTTCGCATGAACAGAAAAGACATCCCCCGCATCATCATCAGCCGCCTGCCCGTATACCTGCGCACCCTGCAACGCTTGCAGCAAGAAGGCAGGCAGACCATCTCCTCCCAAACCCTGGGCGAGATCCTGGGCACCACCGCTGCCCAGATTCGCAAAGACATCTCCCAGTTTGGCGAATTTGGCAAGCAAGGTACCGGTTACAACATCCCTTACCTGGTTGAGCAGCTGCAACACATTCTCCACCTGGACGATATCTGGGACGTGGCCGTCGTCGGCATTGGCGATCTGGGGCACGCCCTGGCGCGTTACCAGGGGTTCGTCGATCGCGGCTTTCGCATTACCGCTTTGTTCGATAACGACCCGGAGAAAATTGGCCGCCAGATCCAAGGGCTGACGATTGAAGATGCCTCTCTCATCCCCAGCCGCATTCCAGAACTGGGCATCAAAATCGCCATGCTCACCGTTCCGGTCAGCGTGGCTCAGCAAACCGCCGATGTCCTCGTCCGGGCCGGGGTGCGCGGCATTTTGAACTATGCCCCCATCCACCTCAACCTCCCCGAGGGTGTGTGCATCGAACACATCGACCCGGCCATCGGGCTGCAACGCATGACCTATTACATCGGCCAACGCAAAGGCTGATTTCTCCACCAATGAAAAAGACCGCCGGTCTGCGGCGGTCTTTTTTATCGGTTGTGTCTCTCTTACACCCGCGGGAGGGTGCGCTGCAAGGCCGGGTAAATCGTCCAGGCGCGGGCAGCCCCCTCCACCGTGCAGGTGAGCGGGTTGTCGACCACATACGCCGGGATGCCCAGCGATTTGGTGAGCAATTTGTCCATCCCGCGCAAGAGCGCGCCGCCACCCGTCAAAGCCACACCCCGGTCGATCACATCGGCGATCAATTCCGGCGGGGTCTTCTCCAGCACGCGGCGGCAGGTTTCTACCACTTGTTGCAGCGGTTCTTGCAAGGCTTCCACCATTTCGCTGGTCGTCAGGGTGACCGGTTTGGGCAAACCCGTCACCTGGTCCTGGCCCTGAACGTCCAGACTGCGCTCGTCGTCTTGTGGAACGGCGGCGCCGATCTTGATCTTCAACTGTTCGGCGGTTGGCAGCCCGATGATGACGCCATATTTGCGGCGCACATAAGCGCTGATGGCCTCGTCCATCCGGCTGCCGCCAGAGCGAATGGTCTCGCCAGAGACGATGTTGTACATGGAAATGACGGCCACCTGCGTGGCGCCGGCGCCCAGGCTGACGATCATATTGCCCGCCGGAGAATTGATCGGCAAATCGACGCCCAAAGCGGCGGCCAACGGCTGATAAATGGGCACCGCCTCGCGGGCGCCCGCCTGCAACACGGCCTCGTGCACCGCCCGGCCTTCGACGCTGGTCACACCGTAGGGCACGGTAATCATCACCCGGGGCCCAAAGAAACGCATGGGCCCGCTGACTTTGTCCAGCATCCAGCGCAACAGGGCTTCCGTCACCTCGTAATCGGAGATGACGCCGTTGACCAGTGGCCGGACGACCTCGATCGTCTCTTCTGGCACGCGCCCCAGCATGTTTTGCGCTTCTTCGCCAGCGGCCACCATCTTTTGCGCCTCGACTTCCACAGCCACAATGGTGTGCTCGGTAAAGAGCACCTCGTTGTCGTCGGCCAGGCGGGTGAAAAACGTCCCCAGGTCGATGCCCAGGTCTTTGGAAAAGAAGGCCATAAGACGGGATTACTCTTCTTCTGGCAGGCCCGCCACGGGTGCGCGCCGCTTGCTGCCTTTGCGGAAACGCCGCACAGCGCTGATGCGCAGGTTCGATCGGCGCAGGGCCGCTGCGGCGGCCAGGTAGGCATCGATGTTTTCGTCCCGCGGGATGTTTTCCAGCAGTTCTTCCGCGCGTTTGCGCGCAGCCTCGGCCCGGGCGATGTCGATCTCTTCCACGTTTTCAGCTGCATCGGCCAGCACGGTGATAATATCGGGCTGGATTTCGGCAATCCCGCCGGCTACGGTGAAGTACTGGGTTTCGTCGCCCTGTTTGACCTTGATGATGCCGAACTGCAAGGTGGTCAGCAAGGGGGTGTGGTTTGGCAGCACGCCCATCTCGCCTTCCATGCCGGGCAGCACCACCATGTCCACTTCCCCTTCGAACACGATGCGGTCTTGCGAAACGATTTCACAGCGGATTGGCATAAACAGGCTCCCTGATCAAGGCCAGAAGACGCCGCCCTCAGCAGCGCCTCCTGGCCTTCGGATTGTCATCTTTTATTCGGTTTTCGCCATGCGTTCGGCTTTGGCGACGGCCTCGTCGATCGTGCCTACCATCATGAAGGCCTGTTCCGGCAGGTCGTCGTGCTTGCCGTCCAGGATCTCGCGGAAGCCGCGTACCGTCTCGTGCAGCGGCACGTACTTTCCTTGCAGGCCGGTGAACTGCTCGGCCACGAAGAAGGGTTGCGAGAAGAAGCGTTCGATCTTGCGGGCGCGAGAAACGAGCAGCTTGTCGTCTTCGCTCAATTCATCGATACCCAGGATGGCGATGATGTCTTGCAGGTCTTTGTAGCGCTGCAAAACTTCCTGCACCTCGCGGGCGGTGCGGTAATGTTCTTCACCCACGATGTTCGGGTCGAGGATGCGCGAGGTGGAAGCCAGCGGGTCCACCGCCGGGTAAATACCCTTTTCTGCGATGGCGCGCTCCAGGGCGATGGTCGCATCCAGGTGGGTGAAGGTCGCCACCGGTGCGGGGTCGGAGTAGTCGTCTGCCGGCACGTAAACGGCCTGCATGGAGGTGATGGAGCCGGTCTTGGTCGAGGTAATGCGTTCCTGCAGTTCGCCCATTTCCGTCGCCAGGGTGGGCTGGTAACCCACGGCGGAGGGCATACGGCCCAGAAGGGCGGAAACTTCGGCGCCAGACAGGGTGAAGCGGAAGATGTTGTCGATGAAGAGCAGCACGTCCTTGCCCTGATCGCGGAAGTATTCAGCCATCGCCAGGGCGGTCAGCGCCACGCGCAGGCGCACGCCGGAAGGCTCGTTCATCTGCCCGTACACCATGACGGTGTCTTTCATCACGCCGGATTCCAGCATTTCGCGGTAGAGCTGCGTACCTTCGCGGGTGCGTTCACCCACGCCGGCGAAGACGGAGTTGCCCTCGTGCTCGGTGGCTACGGAGCGGATCAGCTCCATGATGATAACGGTTTTGCCGACGCCGGCGCCGCCGAAGATACCGGTTTTACCGCCTTTGGTAAAGGGGGCGATCAGGTCGATGACTTTGATGCCGGTTTCGAAGATTTCGGTGCGGGTGGACTGTTCGGCAAAGGAGGGGGCGGGGCGGTGGATG
>WGAD01000099.1 GCA_015489255.1 Anaerolineales bacterium
GCGCTCCATTATAGACCAGAATTTGACCAGGGGCTATAATGGGGCGCATGAACACTGAATGGACCCATGAATTCCTTGCTGAATGGCAGCGCGGCCTGCGTGTGCGCGCCGAGGGAAACGAAGGCCAGGCCCGTGTGTGCGCCCGGCGGGCCGCCGGCGCGGCTTTGCGGGAGCATTGGCGGCGGCAAGGGCGGCAGCGCATTCCGCCCAGCGCGTATGCCTTGCTGAAAGAGTTGCTGACGCAGCCGGAGCTGCCGCCAGAAATTCGCCGCGCGGCCAATTTGTTGACCTTGCGGGTCAACGAGGCTTTTCGCTTGCCGGTGGAGGCGGATTTGCTGGTTGAGGCCCGCCGCCTGGCGGAGTGGCTATTGCCCGGAGAATTGCCGGATGAAGGCTGAACGCCGCTTTTGGGCGTGGATACTTCTCCTGGCAGTGGCAGCCTTGTGGTTCTTGCGCGCTCGCGCGGCGCACACTGAAACCCTGCCCGACCTGGCCTATGGCTCTGAGACCGTCCGCGCGGAGGTGGTGCGGGTGCTGGATAGCGGTGAAATCACCCTGGGCGAGATTACCCAGCCCTGGCAGTTGCTGGAAGTTCGCCTGCTGGAAGGCGAATATGCCGGCATCCCCATGCAGGTAGATTATGGCCGGCGGCAGGTGCGCCCGGGAGGGCAAACTTTTGCCCCGGGCGACCGTCTGCTCATCACTTTGGGCAAGCGCCCCGATGGCACGCTAACGGCTTACTACGCCGATACCATCCGCTGGCCTCAGTTGGCCTGGTTGACGGCGCTGTTTGTGCTGGCGATTGTGCTGATCAGCGGTTGGAAGGGGGTGCGCAGCCTGCTGGCGATGCTCTATAGCCTGGGCGTCATCGTCTGGTATATCATCCCGCACATTTTGGCGGGCGACGATCCGGTGCAGATCAGCATTGCCGGGGCGGTGTTGCTGCTGGGAGTTACGCTGTATTTGACCTATGGCTGGACGCAGAAGACCCACGCTGCCTTTTTGGGGATGATCGGCTCGTTGCTGGTCACGGGCGTGCTGGCCTGGCTTTTCGTCTCCTGGACGGGGTTGACGGGCTACGGCGACGAGGACGCGCTCTACCTGATGCAGATGACGACGGTGCAAATCAATTTGCGCGGGCTGCTCCTGGGCGGGATGATCATCGGGGCGTTGGGCGTGTTGGACGACCTGGTGACCACGCAGGCGGCGGCTGTCTTCGAACTGTATGCGGCCAACCCGCGGCAAAGCATGGCCGACCTGGTGCGGCGTGCCCTGCACATTGGGCAAGACCATGTTGCGGCCACGGTCAATACCCTGGTGCTGGCCTACACGGGCGCTTCGCTGCCCATGCTGCTCATCTTTACCCTGGGCGGCAGTGAAGTGGGAAAGCTGCTGAATTTTGAATTCATCGCCGAGGAGATCGTTCGCACCCTGATCGGCTCGCTGGGGTTGATCGCTGCCGTGCCGCTGACGACGGTGCTGGCGGCTTGGCTGGCGCGGAACGGTGAGCACTGGCCCTTCCTGGGGCCGGCTGGCGGCGGTATGGGGCATTCGCATGACTGATTTTCAACTCCTGGTTACCCCGCTTCCCTGGCGACCGCCGGAGGCGATGTTTGCCGCGCTGGTGAACAAACCCTATGCCCTTTGGCTGGATAGCGCCCTGCCGACAGCCAACTTTGGACGCTATGCTTACCTGGTCTGCGACCCCTTTCGCGTGTTGAAGGTGCGAGATGGGCGCGTTTGGGTGGATGACAAACTGCAAGACGGGCCTCCTTGGGATGTCCTGGCCGCCCACTGGCGGGCGTTCCGCTTGCCAATGGTGGACGGTTTGCCACCCTTTCAGACGGGAATGGCGGGTTTTTGGGGGTATGAGATGGGGCGCTACCTGGAGCGCATTCCGGTGAGGCCGAACGATGTTGCGCTGCCGGACGCCGTCTTGGGGTTGTACGATGTGGTGATCGCCTGCGATCTGCGGCAGGAACAGGCCTGGGCGCTGGCCAGCGGCTTTCCGGCGCGGGATGCAGCTTCTCGGCGGCAGCGCGCTGCGGCGCGCACCCGTCAGCTCTTGTCCTGGCTGGAGGCCGGGGCCGTTCACCAGCCGCCAACAGCGGCCCCTTCCGTTCAGCCGCGTTCCAATTTTTCTCCGTCGGCTTATCGCCGGGCGGTGCAGCGCGTGCGGGAATACATCCTGGCGGGCGATATTTTCCAGGCCAACCTTTCGCAGCGGTTTGCCGCTGACTGGCCACCGGAACGTTCTCCCTGGGAGGTGTATCGGCGTTTGCGGGCGGAAAATCCGGCCCCTTATGCGGCTTATTTTCATTTTGGCGAGGGCGTGTTGGCTTCAGCTTCGCCGGAGCGTTTTTTGCGGGTGGACAATGGCGTGGTGGATACCCGCCCTATCAAAGGCACCCGACCGCGCGGAGAAACATCGGCCCGCGACCGCGCTCTGGCTCGGGAATTGTTGTCCAGCGAAAAAGACCGCGCCGAAAACACCATGATTGTAGATTTGTTGCGCAACGATCTTTCGCGGGTGTGCGCACCGGGAACTGTGCAGGTGCCGCGGCTGTGCGCCCTGGAAACCTATGCCACTGTGCACCACCTGGTCTCGACGGTGCAAGGGCGGCTGGAAGAGGGGCACGATGCCTGGGACCTCTTGCAGGCGGCTTTTCCGGGCGGTTCTATTACCGGCGCGCCGAAGATCCGCGCGATGGAAATCATCGCCGAACTGGAGCCGCATCCTCGCGGGCCTTATTGTGGCAGCGCCGGTTATCTGGCTTTCAACGGGCAGATGGATACCTCTATCTTGATACGTACCCTGGTGTTTGCCGGCGGCAAGGTGTTTTTTTCCGCCGGGGGCGGCGTGGTGGCCGATTCTGACCCTTACGCCGAATATGCCGAGACCCTCGACAAAGCGCGGGCGCTGTTCCGCGCCCTGGGCGCCGAAATGCCATGATCTTGTTGTTGGATAATTACGATTCTTTCGTTTATAACCTGGCCCGCTATTTACGAGAACTGGGCCAGGAGGTGGAGGTCGTGCGGAACGATGTGCTCACGGTTGCGCAGGCGCGCAGATTGCGGCCTTCGCACATTGTTCTTTCCCCCGGGCCGCAAACCCCCCGCGAGGCCGGGATCAGCGTGGAGGTGGTGCGACAGCTGGGCGCCACCATTCCCGTTTTGGGCGTTTGCCTGGGGCACCAATGCATTGGCGAGGCCTTCGGCGGGCGCACGGTGCGGGCGCGCCGCCCGATGCACGGGAAGGCGGCGCCTGCCCGGCATAACGCGCAGGGGCTTTTTTCCGGCTTGCCGAACCCTTTGCGGGTGGGGCGTTATCATTCCCTGGTGATCGACCCGGCAACCTTGCCGCCGGTTTTGCAAGTGACCGCCCGCTCTTCCGAAGGGGAGATCATGGCGGTGCGGCACCGGCAATGGCCGGTGTTTGGCGTCCAATTTCACCCGGAATCGGTGCTGACGGAGCACGGGCACGATCTTCTGCGCCATTTTTTGGCGGTGCGGGCATGAGCCTGGTGATCAACGGACGGGTGACGGAGGGCGGCCTGCCGCCGGATGACCGCGCTTTCTTCCTGGGCGATGGTTTGTTCGCAACCATGCTGGCACAGGCCGGACGGCTGCTGCACTGGCGGCGTCATTGGGCGCGGCTGACGACTAGCGCGGCTGCGCTGGGGTTTTCCCTGCCGCGCAAGGAAGCGCAAGCACAGGCGGATGTGAGACTGGCGTTGGCGGCGGCGGGCCTGCTGCAGGAGACGGCTGCCGTCCGCCTGACGTTGACCCGCGGGCGGGGTTCGCGCGGTTTTTGGCCGCCGGATCTGCACAGCCCTTTGCTTGTGGTGACGGCGGCGCCGTATCGCCCGGCAAAATCGCCTTTGCGCGCCGCTTTGGTGACCGATTATCCGCGCAACCCGCGCTCTCCCCTTGTCTGCCATAAAACCACCAGCGCCCTGGAATTGGTGCTGGCGCAGCGAGCAGCACGTGCGCGCGGGGCCGACCTGGCTTTGCTGGTCAATACGGCTGGACGGCTGACGGAGGGCGCTTACGCCAATTTGTTCCTGGTGCTGAAGGGGGAGATCTTCACCCCGCCCCCGTCGGAAGGTCTGCTGCCTGGGGTGGCGCGCTCCATTTTGCTGGAAAGGTTACCTGTGGTGGAGAAATCGCTGACTGCCGACTGCTTGCAACAAGCCGAGGCGGCCTTCGTGAGCAATGCCTTGTTTGGCGTGCGCACGCTGGCGATGGTGGACGACCGCCCGTTGAGGGTCGATCATCCGCTTGTGGGGGTTGCCCGCCGCGCCTGGGAGAGGGAGTGATAAAAACGCCGTGTTTTTTCTGGGGTGAGCGGCTGAATTGGTTTTTCGTGTAGTATAATACGGCATCCTCTCCGTTGGAGCGCCTGTTGACCACACACAACCGCATTCATCCCCGTTACAGCCGTCTGTACTATTACGCCGGTTTGGCCGCGCGAGCCTTTTTCCATCGTTTGGATCGTTGGCTGACTGGCCGCCAGGGTCTCGACACACGGGTTTTTGATGTCACCTACCATGAACTCGAACTGCAGCGCTTGCCGGCCTCCTTCGATGGTTACCGTCTCGTCCACCTGACGGACCTGCACACCGATTCGTGGCTGAGCCCCGCACGCCTGGAGGCTCTGGTCCCGTTGATTAACGGGCTGCGGGCGGATGCCATTGTCATCACGGGGGATTT
This sequence comes from Anaerolineales bacterium, assembly GCA_015489255.1. Taxonomy (GTDB): domain Bacteria; phylum Chloroflexota; class Anaerolineae; order Anaerolineales; family Villigracilaceae; genus S143-42. The sequence continues at coordinate 4,714 of WGAD01000099.1, forward strand.
CATTTCCTACCGCGATCAAGAAGCCCTGACCGATTTGCGACGTCCACTGCTGCGCCTGCGGGCGCGGGACGGGATTTTTGCCGTCTTTGGCAACCACGACTATCTGTTTGCCTACGATGACCTGGCCTTTATTTTGCGTACCAGCGGGGTCACCCATCTGCATGCCCGCTTCCACACCATCCGGCGCGGCGCGGATATGTTGCACATCGCCGGCCTGGACGATATGCCGAACAAACCCGCCTTTTTGGAGCGGATGTTGCGGCAGATGCCGCCGGAGGGGGCGGCCATTTTGCTGGTGCACAAACCGGATTTTGCCGACACGGCTGCGGCCAGCGGGCGGTTTTGTCTTTCTTTGGCCGGGCACACTCACGGCGGGCAAATTATCTTGCCCGGCATCGGCCCCTTGTTTCGCCCTTACGGCGGGCGCAAATACCCTCTCGGTTTGTATCGCATCGGCGATCTTTATCATTACACCTCACGCGGCCTGGGCGTTGGCGATATCCCCATTCGCATCAATTGCCGTCCGGAGATCGCTGTCTTCACCCTGCGTTCACCACAGACGGCCCAGTCTGCCGCCTGATTTCTCCACAGCCGCGTTTGAAGGCGGCCATTTGAGTTTCTCTTTGACGACAGTGGGGTTATGATAAAGAGAAGCCGTTTTCGTCTGTGGAGAAAGGCGGAGGTATGCAGGCCGAAAAACTGGACCAACTGTCTGCTGTTTTGCAAAGCGGCGAGGAAGCACAGGTGCTGGCCGCCCTGGCCGAAGCCGGGACGTTGTCTTATGGCCGCCAGTCGCTGTTGGCGCAGGTAGAACGCCTGGCGGTGCGGGGATGTTCCGAGGCCGTGCGGCAGGCGTTCTACC
>WGAD01000100.1 GCA_015489255.1 Anaerolineales bacterium
GGTAGAACAAACGATAGACAACCCAACCCTTTGGGCCTTGAACATCGACCCGCAAGACACCCGCGATTTTGGCGACCTGACGATGACCCTGGTGCATGAATACGGCCACTTGCTGACCCTGAACGCCAACCAGGTTGCCATCAATGAACAAGTCTTTGCCCAGCCGGATGATGAACGTCTCTTTGCCCAGGCGCAGGCTGCCTGCCCCACCTACTTCACCAACGAAGGCTGCGCCCGCGAGGAGGCGTATCTTTACGCTTTCTATCAATCTTTTTGGGCAGATATCTATGACCGCTGGCAAGAAATCAACGACATCCCCGACGACGACGATTTTTACACCGCAATGGACGAGTTCTACGCCGACCACCGGGAAGAATTCGTCACCGAATATGCCGTCACCTCACCGGAGGAAGATATCGCCGAATCCTGGGCGCATTACGTCCTCTTGCCCCCGCCAGACGGCCAGACCCGCGCAGACGAGAAAATCCGCTTCTTCGCCGCCTACCCCGAACTGCGTGCTCTGCGCCAGGAGATCATCGCCCGCCTGTACTCTCGTATGATCCGCATGCAGCCATGAGACCTTCCACAGCCTTCGCTTTGTCCACCTGGTTGTTGACCCTGCCGTTGGCGGCGCTGGGCGCCCTCTTTGGTTGGTGGAACGCGCTGCGTCAAGACCCCAGCGGCTGGAGCATCTTGCCCTATGCCCTGGAAGGTGCGCTGTACGCTTACGGCTTCGGGCTGGGCATCATCGCCTACCTGCGCTATCCCGGGCGGCGCACCCCCGGGGTCTTCAATCGGCTCTTTTACCCCACCCTGACCGCCTTCTTCGCCGTCATCTTCCTCGCCGAGCCGCTCCACCTGGACATCTTCCCCTGGCTGCCCTATTTGCTGCTGCTTCTGCTGCCGCTGGCAACGCTCGCTCTCGCGCTGCGCACATTAAAACCCTTCCATGAATAACCGCTGGCACGTAACCCCAGGCGGCCTGATCGTGTTAAGCCTTGCAGGCTGGCAGGGCATTCGGTTCATCGCCAGTCTGCAACACGCAGAGACGCTGCGCGCATACGCTCCTGTCCCCGGGCCGACGTACATTGCCCTCAGCGGGTTGTTCTGGGCGCTGCTCTTGGGCCTGGCCGCCTGGCGGTGTTTGCGTCGGGGCAGTCGTTTTGGCCTGCCGGCCCTGCCGGTAACTGCGGCATACCTGGCCTGGTTCTGGTCAGACAGGCTGCTTCTGCAATATCACATCCCGCCGGGTGGCAGCAATCGCTCGTTTCTTCTTCTACTCCACAGCCTGCTGCTGGCACGGCTTTGGTGGGAACAATCTTCTGGCAAAAGAAAGGAAAATAGACACCGTGAGCGAAAACCCGAAGATCAAAAAACTGCGTGAACTGAAGGCGCTCTCGCGCCAGGGCGGCGGCCTGAAACGCATCGAAGCCCAACACAAAAAGGGCAAGCTGACCGCCCGTGAACGCCTCGAACTGCTGCTCGATCCTGGCTCCTTCCGCGAAATCGACGCCCTGGTTCGCCACCGCACTCGCGGCTTTGGCCTGGAAGACAAACGCTTCTATGGCGACAGCGTGGTTACCGGTTGGGGCACGATTGAAGGCCGCCTGGTGTACGTCTTCTCGCAAGATTTCACCGTCTTCGGCGGCAGCCTGGGCGAAGTCCACGCCGAAAAAATCACCAAACTGCAAGATATGGCGCTGAAAAACGGCGCGCCCATCATCGGGTTAAACGACAGCGGCGGCGCCCGCATCCAGGAGGGGGTGGTCTCCCTCGGGGGCTACGCCGACATCTTCCTGCGCAACACCCTCGCCAGCGGCGTCATCCCGCAGATCTCGGTCATCATGGGGCCGTCCGCCGGCGGCGCGGTCTATTCCCCCGCCCTGACCGACTTCATCTTCATGGTACGCAACTCGTCTTACATGTTCGTCACCGGCCCGGAGGTCGTCAAAGCCGTGACCCACGAGGAGGTCACCTTCGAAGAACTCGGCGGCGCCAGCGTCCACGCGGAAAAATCTGGCGTCTGCCATGTGGCTGCCGACAGTGAAGCCGATGCCCTCTACATGGTGCGCAAACTGATGTCTTTCCTGCCAGCCAACAACATGGAAGACCCACCATTCCAGGCGACCAACGATGACCCGCTGCGCACCGACGAATCA
>WGAD01000101.1 GCA_015489255.1 Anaerolineales bacterium
GGGATGGTTTGTCTGTCATGCCTTCATCCTCACAGGGTGTGAATAGGGGGTTGCATGTATCTTAACACAAAGCGGAGAGTTTCGTGTAGGGTTTTCAATAGGAATGGATAAATTCTTCGGCGGCGCGGCGCACCATGCTCAGCCGCTGGATGAGGGCTTCTTGCGCCGGGGCATGGTTGACCCAAATGGACAAAGAGACCAGCGCATGGGCAATGTAGAAACCGGGCAGGATTTGCAGGTGCTCGTCCCTCAGCGGGTGGCGCTGGCGGTAGGCCTCCAGGAAGGTGGCCTGGTGGTGGTAGGGGATCTGCTCCAGGCAGGCGGCCAGATCGTAGAGATAGTACCCCGGGCCGCACATAGAGAAATCGATCAGCTGCGGACGATCGTCACGCCACAAGAAGTTGCCAGCGTAGAGATCGCCGTGCAACAGGCCGAGCGGCGGTTGGAGACTGTCGATCAGGTCTGCGAGCAGGGAGATGGCGCGTTGCAAGGGATACACATCTTGATAGACGAGGCGGCCATCTTCCTGCATGGCTGCGATGCGGCGCAGGGCGACTTGAAAGCGGGCGGTATCCCAGCGGGGACGGACAAAGCCCGCCGGCTGTGCCCAGCGGCTGCCGTGTGCGTGGATGCGTCCGACCAGGTCTCCCATGGCGGCGGCGTGTTGCATTTGCGGCGGATCAGCCAGCGGTTCTCCTTCCAGCCAGGAGAGGAGCGTTGCGTGGACGGGAGGGCCGACGGCCTTCAGTGTGACTACCGGCTCTCCTGCCGGGGTGTGGAGTGGACGGGGGACGGGCAGTCCTGCGGCAGCCAGGGCGTGCAGCCAGCTGATTTCGTGCCGGATCTGATCGGCGTCGGCGCCATGAGCGCCAAATTCGGGCACCAGGGGATGGTGCAGGCGCAGCAGCGCCTGGCCCCGGGCCGGGTGTTCGCAGCGGAAGGTGATGTTTTCGCTGTGCTGGATGAAGTGGGCCGCGGCTTCTGACCATCCGAAAGCCGTCAGCGCCTGGTGGGCGAGTTGCAGGGCCTCGGTTGTGTTCATGTTTCCGCCCCTTCGGCGATGGTGAAGTAGAAGGTTGCGCCTTGCCCGGGCTGCGATTCGGCCCAGATGCGCCCCCCGTGACGGCGAACGATGCGGTGGACGATCGCCAGGCCGGCGCCGTGACCGGGGAAGGCTTCTCCGTGCAGGCGCTGGAAGGGGGCGAAGAGCTTGTCGGCGTAGGCAGGGTCGAAGCCGACCCCGTTGTCGTGGACGTAATAACCGGGGCCATCGAGGCCGGAGAAACTGCCGATCTCCACCCGTGGCGCGGGGATGTTGGATGAGAATTTGAGGGCGTTGCCGATCAGGTTTTGGAAGACCTGGCGCAGTAGGGCCGGGTCGGCGCGGCAGGGCAGAAGCGTTTGTACCTGGATCTCCGCTTTTTGGTAGGCCGGGTTTTCCAATTGGGCTTCCTGGATGATGCCCTCTATCATGGTTTGCAGGTCTTCGGCAGAGATGGGCAGGATGCGCATGGCGGTTCGTCCCAGGCGAGAGATGGTGAGCAAGTGGCGGATGAGGTCGGTTAGACGGCGAGCGCTGGCTTGCACCTTTTCCAGCAGGCTCTTGCCCTGGTCATCGAGGCGGTTGCCATAGGTTTCCAGGAAGATGTTCAGGTAGCCGTTGATCGCGCGCAGCGGCGCGCGCAGGTCGTGGGATACGGAGTAGGTGAAGGCTTCCAGCTCCTGGTTCGCCATCTGCAATTCGGCTGTGCGCTGCTGTACCTGGCGTTCCAGCTGAATTTGCTGCTGGCGCATCAGTTTTTCCAGGTTGTATTGGTCGCTGATGTCGGTGAAGATCATTTGAATCAACCCGCTGGAGATGATCTTGCAGCGCACGTCTACGGGCAATTTGTCGCCACCCAGCCGGTGCAGGTGGCCGCGTAGTCGCAGGGTTCCTTGTTTGTGCAGGAGCTCCCAGGACTGATCGCTGATGTGGAAGAAACGGGTGATGGGTTGCTGGAATACCTGGCTGACTTCGGTGGTTTGTAGCAAGGTGAACCAGCCGCGGTTGGCGTTATGAATCTTTTGATCGGCGGAGAGGATGACAATGCCGTCGGGGGCTTCATCGAAAAGCATGACGTAGGATTTTTGCTGGTCTTCCAGGGCATGGTAGAGGGATTCCAGTTCGGCGACCATTTGGTTGAAACGTTGGGCCAATATGCCGAGCTCGTCTTCCTGGTTGGTGACGGGCAGGCGGACTTGCAGATCGCCGTTGGCGACGCTTTCCATGCCGTTGACCAGGGTTTCAATGGGCGCAAGCAGCAGCTGCCCGCCGATTGCACCCAGAGCGAGCAAGAGGCCCAGAAGCGCCAGCCCGCTGACCACGAGCACCAGGCCGGTGCGGTTGGCTTGCTGCATGAGCGTGCTGTAGGGGACTTCTGCTACCAGGGCAGCTTGCAGGGAGGGGAGGTAGTTGTAAGCGCCCAGCACCTTGTCGCCGTCGGCGTTCAGGTATTGGGAGACGCCGTTTTTTTGGCGCAAGGCATAGTTGACACCGACGGTGTATAGCGGGTGTCGCCCTCCCAGAGGCAGGCGGTTGCGGTCGGTGAGGAAGATATACCCATCCGAGATCGTCAGCAATTCATCGTGAAAGCGCTCTGTCAGCTGGTTGAGGCTCAGGCGAAAGATGAGGATGCCCACCCGTTGGCCGGAGATGTGGTACACCGGGGTGGCGATGATCAGCTGCGGCTGGCCGCGCAGGTCGCGCAGGATGCCGCTGATGTAGGTTCCCTGGCGCCCGTTGCTGTAAACGGCAGGGAAGGGAAAGGGGCGGTTCTCATTCTTGACCGTGGTGGAGATGAGAATTTGCCCGTCGTGGGAGGAGAGGAGGGCGATCTCGAGCAGTTGGGGGGCGTTATCCTGGATGAGGGTCAATCGTGTGCGCAGGGTGTCGGCGGCCATTTGCCAGCGCGGCAGGTCGGGGTCGGCGGTTGCCAGGGTGTAGGCTTGCTGCCGAATCGCTGGTTGCAGGGCGGTTTGTTCCAGCATTTGACGTTGATCCCGCACCCAGTCTTCGATGGATTGTCGGCTGTTGGCAATGCTGGTGAGGAGGATGTTTTCCCAAAGCTGGTTCTGGTAGAAACGCACCTGGCCGTAGGCAACCAAAGCCATGATCATGGTGCCGAGCGCGGCAACCAGACCGATGCTGGCGATCAGACGGAACTTGAGGTTACGGGCAAAGTACGTTTTCACAGGTTTGTGTCCATTTTATACCAGGAGGTGGTTCTCGAAAAGAAAAAGGCCGGAACATTCCGGCCTGGGCACAGCGCAAGAA
>WGAD01000102.1 GCA_015489255.1 Anaerolineales bacterium
ACAAAAGTCTTCAAGCCAAAGCGAAGCGTCTTTTGCAACAGGCTGGCCTGATAGCTCTGGCAAGCCATAAAAACACGGGCCTATTCGCCCCCAACGCCCAGGACTATAGCTTTCATAATGCTTTGACCATGCCCAAGTTACGAAAATATCCTTATGCCCCCATGATAAAACTTTTGGGCATTCATGAGCTCCCTCTGAATCCTGCGGATCCTTACTTCCAGGAATTGCAACGATTGAGCGTGCAAAACCTGGCAAAACGGGAAACCCAGGTTGAAAAACACACCCAAAATCTTCTTCATGAGCTCGCACAAGTCCAAAAACAAATCAATTCCCGCCAAACCATCCCCATCTCGATCATCTCCCAAATGATTTTCTGATGAGCATGCGCCTTTTCCCGATCAAAGTATCCTACGCTGGAAGAAATCCAGTGGGAATATTACTCTCAACTGATGACAACCTTCATCTTAGCTGCACGCGATCGCTATTTGCAAGCCATGCAGTTAATTGGCGTCGAAACCTCACTGGGCAGGCTTGTCCAGCTACACAGTGAGGTTGAAATAAGGATTTTCGGAGAGGTTTACGAAGTGATGGCACCCTATTTTCGACAATCCCTTCCAGTCCAGATGCCGCTGCCTTTTTCGTGGGATAAATTTAGCCATCCAGTTGGCAAGCGTTGGCAGAAGAGACTAGCGTCCTCATGCAATATAACGAGGTTGTCCTGAATACCCTCATCGCGACTTTTCATTCTCTTCAAGATCGTTTTATGCCAAACAAAATACCCAACTTCCCTGCCAATTGTCTGACGAGACTCAACTCTTCGTTCAGCCTTATGGCAAAAGCCGCATTTGACTTAGTGTCTATAGTGGTCGTTTGCTTTGCACTTGTAGCCTTACCAGCAAGAGCCTGCGCTTGATGTGTTTCATTCATGGCCTGATTTTGCGCGTGTTGCATGGCATGCTGGCGCATCTGATTGAGGTGCATGGCGTGGTGATGGTGATGATGAAAATGGTTATTCATGGGAATACCTCCGTGAAAGGGTGAGGGATGGGTAATCATTGGGTGAACATGGCCATCTCGGTCGGCCCGAGGAAGAGCACGGACAGAGGCTCGTCAAAGGCCCGCACGACGGCCCATTCCACTTGCCCCTGCATCCGCACCCGCCAGATGTCAGCGCTGGCGTCGTCGGGCATGAGCACGGTGAGCCGGTGGTTACTCAGGCCCAACACCTGGGCCCGCTCCAGCGCCCGCAGCGCGGGATTGCCGAACAGCCGCATCCGCAACTCCTCGCGCAGCTTGTTCCAGACCGCGTGCGCCTCGGTGGAATTGGGCGCGGGTTGCGGCGCTTGTGGGACGGGCTGGATGATCGGCGCCGGGGCCAGGATTTCATCCAGGGGCTCATCGCCGTGGATGATCAGTTCCGGGACATACTCATACGCCTTCTCGGCCTCTTCCTGCCGACGCTGCTGGTTCCAGTCGCGGGAGGCGGGCAGATCTTCCAGCACCTGGCTGAGATGGGGGCGTCCGGCATTGAGCTTGTTGCTGCCAATGGGATGCCCTTCCCGCCAGTAGCGCCCGAAATCGCGCACATCCTCGGGCGTGAATTCGTAATCCAGCAGCTTCTGCGCCGCGATTTCGAACTGCTCTCGTTTCTGCGGACGCAAGAAAGCTAGGTTCTTGCCGGTGACCTGGGCCAGGGCGTCGAGTATCTCGGCGAGTGCATCGGGTTGTTCGCCTTCTACTTCGGGCTCAAATGCAACCGCGTCCTCGGTGCTGCCAGCGTCATTGGCCCGCGCATTCGCTGCTTCGGGCGCTTTCCGATTCTCCAAACCAAGAAAACCAAAAGAAGGATTTTTCTGTGAGGAGTGAAGTGGAGGAGGATCGTCCGGCCCGACGGCCCGCGTCGCGCGCGACGCGAGGTCCTCCTTCTCCTTCATCTGTGTTTCCTTCTTTTGTGTTTCCTTAACTGTGTTTCCTTCGGGTGCAACTGGTGCACCAGTGGGGTGCATCTCTTGCACCGGTCGGGGTGCAGCTCCTGCACCAGGGGGGTGCACCTGCTGCAC
>WGAD01000103.1 GCA_015489255.1 Anaerolineales bacterium
AGCAGCGCCGGGGGCAGGTGCTCATCGCCACCCAGGTGGTCGAACAGTCTCTGGACCTCGACTTCGACCGCATGATCTCCGATCTCGCCCCCATCGATCTGCTGATCCAGCGCGCCGGCAGGCTGCATCGTCACCAGCGGGGAGAGCGGGGAACGCCGGTACTTGATGTTTTCGCGCCCGAACCCACAGATGAACCCGAAGCAGACTGGTACAAGGCCCTGTTTCCGAAAGCGCATTACGTCTATCCCGATACCCTGGTGCTGTGGCGCACGGCCAGGCTGTTGGCCGGAAAGGGCGGCTGGAAAATGCCCGACGACGCCCGCGACCTGCTGGAGCCTGTCTATGACGACGAAGGCCCGATCCCGGCGCGGCTGATGGATGCCAAGATCGAGGTTGATGGCGAGACCCATGCGAAACGCGATGCCGGCCGCTTCGTCAGCCTTAGCCTGAATGCGGGCTACCGGCACAACCAGTACTGGGATGAGGAAGCCCGTATTGCCACCCGCCTTGGCCAAGAAAGCCAGACCATCTACCTCGCCCGCTGGCAGGATGGACAGCTCACGCCCTGGGCCCGCGAAGATCGTTATTCGTGGGATCTGTCCAGCCTGCGCGTCAGTGCCAGGCAGTTGCGGCGACTGGCTCCGCCGGATGATCCCGCGTTGCAACAGGCGCTGGAGCAGCTGCGGGAAAACGAAAAGCTGTTTGATGAAAACAGCCTGATCGTGCCGCTGGTTCCCCAAGGAGAAGGTTGGCTGGCTATGGGAAAAGATCAAAAAGGAAAGAATATTTTTATCCACTACGCACCTATAACCGGGCTGGAGTTAGACCATGACGAATCCTGATTCCCACAACCTGCTTACCGATCGCTGGTTGACGGTACGATTGGACAACGGTGATACAGAAAAGATCGCCCCGCAAGAAATCGGCCGTGAAGAGATTCTCGATATCGACGCCCCCCGCGCCGATTTTCGCGGCGCCCTCTATCAGTTGCTGATCGGTCTGCTGCAAACCGCGTTTGCGCCCAAAGATCGAAAGCATTGGCAACACTACTGGAAGGAACCGCCGGCGCCGGAAATGCTTGCCGCTGCATTCGAGCCGTATAGCACGGCATTCGTTATCAATGCGCCGGTTGGGGAGCCGGCATTTATGCAAGACCTGGAGCTAACGCTAGATGAAGTCATACAGATCGAGGAATTACTTTTTGGCTCTCCAGGGAAGAATACGAGGGATTTGAACATAGACCACTTCATCAAGCGCAGCAGTATTACCACAGTTAGTGCTCATTGGGCTGCAATTCTCTTGTACTCCCATCAAATCAACACTGCGGGAAGCGGCCCAGGGCATCGAGTAACACTACGCGGTGGCGGACCATTGACCACTTTGGTACTGCCCCCCGAGTCGGCTTCACCCTGCTCATTGTGGCAAAGGCTATGGCTCAATATCCTGCCTCGTGACCGTTTCTTCCAAATTCATGGCAACCATGAATTGAAGGAGCTTGCAGACATTTTTCCCTGGATGGCGCCGACCCGTACCAGTGAAAAGAACCAGAAGACCCTGCCTAGCGATGTAAACCCGCTTCAGATGTACTGGCCCATGCCGGCACGGATTCGTGTCGTCTGGGAGTCATCCGGGGAAGATGTGATTTGCGATATTTCCGGGATTGCAACGCGACATTTCGCTTGCCATGTCGCGCGGAAAAACAAGGGCGTCAACTATTCTGGTCCTTGGGTGCATCCTCTCACACCATATCAGTACAAAAAGCCCGATGAGCCGATCTCATTAAAAGGCCGCGAAGCAGGCGCTGGTTACAAGAACTGGCTGGCGCTGGTATTGGGCAACAAAAACGACCACACAGAACCAGCTACCGTGGTCAGACAAGCGATGGACCGGCTTCGTAGTGTGGGCATGGCTGATGAAGAAGCACGAATCTGGGGATTCGGCTACGACCTAGATAGCGCCAAGGCAAAATGCTGGTATGAATCGGAAATGCCGGTTCTACCGATTTCCGGTGAGCAGGCCGACGAGCTAGCCTATCGAGTAGAAACGGTGTTGAAAGCAACGAACGCCACCCTAGATATCTTGAAAAAATCACTGAAAGTCGCTTTGTTCCGGGATACGAAAAACGATAGCAACGCAAAACAGTTTTTGAGCAAGACACCTGATATCGACGCCAACTTCTGGTCCGCCACTGAACCTCCTTTTTACCGCTTGTTGCAACAACTGGTTGAACAGCTCAATGACGAAGACGCCATCGACAACCTGTTGAATCAATGGGCGAATACTTTAAGAGACGAAGCCCGGAAACTGTTCGATCAATACGCCCTGTCCAGCCTGAACGAAGATGGCGACCTCAAACGGGTGGTCAAGGCGCGCGACGGCAAGGGCGGACTCAATCACCACCTCAATGGCAGCCGCGCGCTGAATAACCTGGCGGCCTGACTGGAGTAGCTTATGCGTTTATTTATCCTGAAAGACGAAGAGCAGCAGGCCATTCGCGAATGGCACAGCAAACTGCATGACGAAAATCACCGTGGCGACCGCGCCCGCCTGCGCCGCTGCGACACGCTCGATGCCGTGATGCTGGAACCGGCCTATTTTCGATTGTGCCAGAAAACCGGGGGTGACGCCGAAGGGCTGGCGCTGATTGCCGGCCTGTTGGCTTGGGTGGAAAACCCCAGCGACCAGCCCACCGCCGTGCTGTTGGGACGCCCCAAACCCGGCGGCGATACGCCGCTATTCAGCGAACTGCGTTTTCAGCGCCTGCTGGCGTCGGACAGCGCGGACGATTTTTATCAGTCCATGCGCCGCGCCATCATCCAACTGGGCAAGACGGCAGACTCCATACAGCTTGCCGATGAAATCCTGCATTGGCACGCCCAGCAGCGCTGGCCCGACAGCTACCAAGGCATCCGCCAATGGCAGTACCGCATGGCGCGTGGCTATTACGAACCTCAAAGCCTGGTAAATGCCAAGTCGATCTCAAAAGGAGCTTAAATCATGACACAATTCATCCAACTACATCTGCTCACGGCCTATCCACCTTCCAATCTCAACCGGGACGACCTTGGACGACCGAAAACCGCCATCGTCGGCGGCACGGAACGGTTGCGGATTTCTTCGCAAAGCCTTAAACGGGCTTGGCGAACCTCCGAACACTTCGAAAAAGCCCTGAGCGAGTTCAAGGGCACGCGCACCAAGCGGCTGGGCGCGGAAGTGAACAAAAAGCTGGTCGATGCCGGCGTCAAGGAAAAGGATGCGGAAAAATGGGCCTCTGCGATCGCCGCCGTTTTCGGGAAAGTGAAAAAGGAAAACCCGCTCGAAATCGAACAGCTCGCCCATGTCTCTCCCGAAGAATGGGAGGCCGTCATGACCTTGGCTGATACCCTGGCAAAGGAAAATCGGGAACCCGAAAAGGAAGAACTGGCGCTGCTTCGTGATAAACCGAAAGCCGTGGATATCGCCCTCTTTGGCCGCATGCTGGCTTCCAGCCCGGCATTCAACGTCGAGGCTGCCGCGCAGGTGGCGCACGCCATTACCGTCAATCAGGTGAAAATCGAGGATGATTTCTTCACTGCCGTGGATGATCTGAATACCCACGAGGAAGACGCCGGCGCGGGACACATGGGCGACGCCGGCTTCAGCTCCGGCGTGTTTTATCAATACATCTGCATCGATCGCAACCGGCTGGTGGAGAACCTGCAAGGGGATGAAGATCTGGCGAACAAGGCCATTGCCGCGCTCACCGAGGCGGCGGCCAAGGTCGCCCCCACGGGCAAGCAAAACAGCTTCGCCTCCCGTGCCTATACCTCCTACCTGTTGGCCGAGAAGGGCAGCCAGCAGCCGCGCACTCTATCGGTCGCCTTTCTGAAACCCGTTCGCGGCAGCGATCTGATGACGGACGCCATTGCGGCCTTGGAAAAGCAGCGCGACAACTTCGACCGCATGTATGGCGACTGTGCCGACGAACGGCGCGCGATGAACGCCTATGCCGGCGAGGGCGATACCCTGAAAGACATCATCGACTTTGTGGCGGGCTGAGTCATGGACGACTATCTGGTTTTCCAACTTTATGCGCCGCTGGCCGCCTGGGGCGGGCAGACCGTGGGGCAGGAGCGCCCCAGCGAGGACCATCCCAGCCGTTCGGCCCTGCTGGGCCTGCTGGCCGCCGCCTTGGGCATCCGCCGCGGCGAAGAAGAAAAACACCGCGCCTTGCGCGATGCCTGCCGCTTCGGCATCAAGCTGCTCGCGCCCGGCTTGGCATTGCGGGATTTCCACACCATCCAGGTGCCGCCATCGGCCAAAAAGCAACAGCACTTGCAGACGCGGCGCGACGAGCTGCGCGAGCCCAAGGTGAGCACCATGCTCTCGTTCCGTAGCTATCGGCAAGATGCGTTAAGCGTGGTTGCGGTTATCAGCCAGGGTGAACCCTATGGCCCAAAGCAACTGCAGGAAGCTTTGCTGAAGCCGTTTTTTCCCCTCTATCTGGGACGCAAGGCTTGTCCGCCCGCGCTACCCCTCAACCCGGAGCTGATCCCCGCGCCTGATCTCAAAACCGCGCTGGATCGTTATTGCATTGCGCCTTGGATAGTGAAACTGTGCGAAAAATCCCCTCGTTATTACTGGGAACAAGGGGTGAGAGCCGGCATGAATCACAACTTTCAGACACCGCGTTACGACCAGCCCCTGAGCCGCCAGCGCTGGCAATTCTCGCCGCGCGATGAATTCGTCCGCCTGGGAGGTGACTGATGTATCTGAGCCGAATCCGCTTTACCCGACAAGGCATCCGCAACCAGTGCCGGCGAGGCGTTACTGCCGACCTGTTCCGCGAACACCAGATGATCTGGAACCTGTTCGACAACGCACCCGATCAGCAGCGCGACTTTCTCTACCGGCGCGAAGACCGTCCCGGTGAGCCGCCGTTCTACTACCTGTTATCGGCGCGCCGCCCTCTGGATGGAAACGACAACCTGAGCGTCGAAACCAAACCCTTCGAGCCGCGCCTGCGGGCGGGTGATCGCTTGCAGTTCCAACTTCGTGTCAATGCCGTGGTGACCCGCAAGGCGGACGATCACAGCAAGCGGCGCATCCGCCGCGACATCATCGAAGCGGCCATCGATGAATACCGCAAAACCGATCCGAACGGAGAAACCTGGCCGCCACCTTCCGTCATCCATCACGACGTCGCCAATAAATGGCTGGAAGGACAGGGCAATAAACACGGCTTTCAACCGGGCGACTGTCTGGTTTCCAATCACCAGTTTCACAAGGTGAGGAAACCCGGAGACGCCAACAAACGTCAATTCACCAGCCTGGATATTCAGGGAAGCCTGATCGTGACCGAGCCCAAGGCCTATCTGGCGGCGTTGAGGCGAGGCTTTGGCCGCTCCAAAGCCTTCGGCTGCGGCCTGATGCTGGTTCGCAGGCCCTGAACGGAGTACACTGTATGACAATCGTCATACATGAGGGTTAATCAATGACTGAGCTACGTATCAACGCCCGCCTTGATGAGCAGACAGCGGCAGACCTGGAGTTTCTCAAGGAAGCCACGCAGTCGAACAATACCGAGGTTCTTAAAAAAGCGATCCGCTTCTACGCGGACAGGCTGCGTAATGAAATCAGGCAAAGCAAGCGTGCCTTGATCGACAGCGGTTTTGTGGGCGGATTCGAAGGGCCGGAAGATCTTTCGACCAACTACAAGCAGTATATCGCCGAATATCTCAATGAGAAATATCCCGAATAACCGCCTCGTCATCGCCGACTCCGGTTATTGGGTGGCGCTGGGCAATCCGAAAGACCGCCATCACCAGCGGGCGTTGCATCTGTTCAAAACGCTCGATGCCATGCCTATTACCACGTGGCCGGTGATTACGGAAGTCTGCTATCTGCTGCACACCCGAGTGAGCCACCGCGCGCAACTGGTTTTCATGCAGTCGCTTACCAATGGCGCCAGTCGCCTGTTTCATCTCGACAGTACACACTTCGACCAGATGGAACACCTGATGTACCGCTACCGCAACTTGCCCATGGATCTGGCCGATGCCTCGCTGGTGATTCTGGCCGAGACGCTGGGCCACGGCCGCATCCTGTCCACCGATCAGCGCGATTTCGAGTCGTATCGCTGGAAGAGCCGCGAGCCCTTTGACAACCTGCTGCTGCCTGATTGAGTCATGACCTTCCTCCCGCTCAAACCCATCCCCATGAAAGAACGCGTCTCCATGATTTTCGTCTGGTATGGCCGCGTCGATGTCAAGGACGGCGCCTTCGTCGTCATTGACAAGAATGGCGTGCGCAAGCACATTCCCGTCGGCTCGGTCGCCTGCATCATGCTCGAACCCGGCACCCGGGTGTCGCACGCGGCGGTCAAGCTCGCCGCCCATGTTGGCACCCTGCTGGTCTGGGTGGGCGAGGCCGGGGTGCGCCTCTACGCCTCCGGCCAGCCCGGCGGCGCCCGCTCCGACCGGCTGCTCTATCAGGCCAAACTCGCGCTGGATGACAATCTTCGACTGAAAGTTGTGCGCAAAATGTATGAAATGCGCTTTGGGGAACCAGCGCCTGCCAAACGCAGCGTGGAACAACTGCGGGGCATCGAGGGCGCACGGGTGCGCAAGACCTACGAACTGCTGGCCAAGCGCTACGGCGTGAAGTGGAAAGGCCGGCGTTACGACCCGAAAGACTGGGAAAAGGGCGACGTCGCCAACCGCTGCATCAGCGCCGCCACCGCCTGCCTCTACGGCATCACCGAGGCCGCCGTACTCGCCGCCGGTTACGCCCCGGCGGTCGGCTTCATCCACACCGGCAAGCCGCTCTCGTTTGTCTACGACATCGCCGACATCTACAAATTCGACACTGTCGTGCCCGAAGCCTTCAAGATCGCCGCCTCCAACCCCGTCAATCCCGACAAAGCCGTGCGCATTGCCTGCCGCGACATCTTCCGGGAAACCAAAATCCTCAAGAAAATC
>WGAD01000104.1 GCA_015489255.1 Anaerolineales bacterium
CCGTGGGGTTGGTGTTCCAAAATCCGGACGACCAGTTGTTTTCGCCGACGGTGTTCGAAGATGTGGCTTTTGGGCCGCTGCACATGGGCTTGCCGGAAGATGAGGTGCATGAACGAGTGCGGGCGGCGCTGGCCGCAGTGGGGATGACGGAGTTCGCTTCCCGCCTTTCGCACCATTTGAGCATGGGGCAGAAGAAGCGCATTGCCATTGCAACGGTGCTCTCCATGAAGCCGCAATTGCTGGCGCTGGACGAGCCGACGGCGGGCCTGGATCCGCGGGCGCGCCGTCAGCTGATTCGTTTGTTGAGCGGCCTGGAAGAAAGCCTCTTCGTCTCCACGCACGACTTGTTGCTGGTGCGCGAGCTTTTCCCCCGGATGGTGATCATGGACGAGGGGCAGATCGTGGCCGATGACCGGACGGAAGATCTGCTGAAAGATGAAGCCCTGCTGGCGGCGCATGGCCTGGAACCGCCCTGCCGCGGCAGGTGACCGCAAGCGAAAGCCCCCCGCCGAAAGCGGGGGGCGTCGCCTTTGGATAGGAGATTACAGCCCGGCGGCGCGCCGCAGCGCGTCGGCGCGGTCGGTGCGTTCCCAGGGCAGGTCGATGTCATCGCGGCCAAAGTGACCGTAGGCCGCCGTCTGGCGGTAGATGGGACGGCGCAGGTCCAGGTCGCGGATGATGGCGCCCGGGCGCAGGTCGAAGTGTTCGAGCACCAGTTTGGCGATCTTTTCGTCGGCGATCTTGCCGGTGCCGAAGGTCTCCACGTTGACGGAGAGCGGGTGCGCCACGCCGATGGCGTAGGCCACCTGAATTTCGCAGCGGTCGGCCAGGCCGGCGGCGACCACGTTCTTGGCGGCCCAGCGGGCGGCGTAAGCGGCAGAGCGGTCTACCTTCGTGGGGTCTTTGCCCGAGAACGCGCCGCCGCCGTGGCGCCCCATGCCGCCGTAGGTATCGACGATGATCTTGCGGCCGGTCAGGCCGGCGTCGCCCATTGGCCCGCCGATGACGAAGCGCCCCGTGGGGTTGACGTAGATCTTCAGGTCATCGTCCACCATGTCTGCGGGCAGCACCGGTTTGATGACGTGCTCGATCACCGCGGCGCGGATGTCGTCGTAGGAGATCTCGGGGGCATGCTGGGTGGAGATCAGCACGGTGTCGATGCGTTTTGGTTGGCCGTAGCTGTATTCCACGGTCACCTGGCTCTTGCCGTCGGGGCGCAGCCATTCCAGCGTGCCATTTTTGCGGACTTCGCTCAGGCGGCGGGTAAGTTTGTGCGCCAGGTAGATGGGCATGGGCATCAGGGTGGGGGTTTCATTGCAGGCAAAGCCGAACATCATGCCCTGGTCGCCGGCGCCAATGGCTTCGATTTCCGCTTCGGTCATCTCGCCAGACTTGGCTTCCAGGGCCTTGTCCACGCCCTGGGCGATGTCGGGGCTTTGGCTGGCAATGGCGGAAAGCACGCCGCAGGTGTTGCCATCGAAGCCTTTCTTGGCGCGATCGTACCCAATTTCTACGACGACCTTGCGCACCAGTTCATCGAAGTTGACGAAAGCCTGGGTGGTGATTTCGCCCAACAGCATCACGTAGCCGGTTTTGACGGCGACTTCGCAGGCCACGCGGGAATAGGGGTCTTGCTCCAGGCAGGCGTCGAGCACGGCGTCGCTGATCTGGTCGCACATCTTGTCCGGGTGGCCTTCGGTGACCGATTCGGAAGTGAACAGGAGTTTGGGGGAAGTCATAAAGGTGCTCATGGGTTACCTCGTTAAAAAGAATTTGCCCCTTCCGGAAGTGCAAGAAAGGGCAAAAATGCATAGCGCACGGCTGCCCTCTCATCTTCCAGAACATCCGTCTGCCGGAATTGGCACCTTCCGCGCGCTCGCGGGGTTGCCGAGGCTTCACAGGGCCGGTCCCTCCACCTCTCTGGATAAGAGTGCCGTCAGGGGCTTATTGAATTGGGCGCTATCTTATCATAATTTGCGGCAAGCGTCAATCAGTAGGAGCCGCTGCCGGAGAAAGCCAGCAAGAAAGAAAGCCCTGCAATGCAACCGCCCAAGACGAGGGCGATGAGCGAGATAATGAGCATGGCCTTGGCCCAGTTGGCCTTGCTGGGTTTGGTGTTTTCGCCAAAAGCCCAAATGAAAGCCATGACGATGTTAACCAGCGGAATCGCCATGATGAGATAGGTGATCAGCCAATCGGTGACGGAGACAGGCTCCTCTACCGGTGCAGGAGCCATGCCCGGCGCAGGCGGGATAGGGTCGGATTGCGGGATGACGGGATCGGTTGCGTTCATAAGAAGTCCTCCTGAAGAGAATAAGGCGGGGAGGGGGTGCCTCCCCGCCCTGTTTGATTGGGGATTAATTATCGGCGGCGCAGCGGAAGCCGATGCGGTTGGAGTGTTCGCCGAAATAGGCGGGGCTGTTGAGTTCGGCTTCGGGATCTGGGCCGTTGGCAAAGCCGCGGTTGGAGACGCGCAGGTCCAGTTCGGTGTCGATCCAGGCGCCGCCGCGGATCACCCGGCGCTGTCCCTGCCCGGCAGCCGGAGCGATCGGCCCGGGCGGGCTTTGCGTGCCGGCCAGCTGGTAGTAGCCGGGGTCGTAGTAATCGTTTACCCATTCCCAAACGTTGCCGGCCATATCCAGCAGGCCGAAGGGGCTGGCGCCGGCGGGGTACGAGCCAACGGGCGTGGTGTCGTTCGCCAGGCGGTTGAAGTTTGCCAGCGAGGCGTCGGGCCGTTGATCGCCCCAGGGATAGGTGCGGAAGTCGGTGCCGCGGGCGGCGTACTCCCACTCGGCCTCTGTCGGCAGGCGGCGGCCGGCCCATTCGCAATAGGCTTTGGCGTCCGCCCAGGTGACGTTGATGACCGGGTAGTCATCGTACTTGCCGCTGCTGAAGTAGTCATCGTGCGAGTTGGATGTGAAATCTTTCGGCGGTTCGCAGGCGCCGGCATCCACGCAGAGCTTGTACATGCCCACGGTCACTTCTACTTTGTCCATCCAGAAGGCGTGCATGGAAACCTGGCGATCCGGTTCCTCGTCCGACTGGGCTTTGGCGTCCAGCCCGCCCATGCGAAATGATCCGGCTGGGATGAAGACCTGGATCATGCCGTCCACCGGCGAGACCCGCTCCTCGCCCGCCTGGGCGTTGCCGCCGTTGTCGGCGGGGGCGTTGGTCGGCACGGGTGTGGCGGTGGGCTGTCTCTTATACACATCTC
>WGAD01000105.1 GCA_015489255.1 Anaerolineales bacterium
CCCATGTGGGAAAACTACATCTACAACGCCCTGCGCGCCCGCTACGAATACCTGCTGGCGCACTCAGAGGGTTGACGTCGCGCCAGCTTGCCAGTAAGATGAAGGCGGTCTCAGGCCGGCCGGGTGATCGCGTCCCGCTGCGGCGGGATGAGGAAAGTCCGCACTCCACAGGGCACGACGCCGGGGAAAGCCCGGGGCGGGGAAACCTGCCGGACAGGGCCACAGAAACAAACCGCCGCCCAGCGGGCGGTAAGGGTGAAAAGGTGGTGTAAGAGACCACCGGCGCGGGCAGTAATGTCCGCGGCCAGGCAACCCCCGTCGGGAGCAAGGCCAAGCAGGGACGAACCGCGCTGCGGCGCGGGGGAGGCGGCCCGTCTCCCTGGAGTTCCGGGTAGGCTGCCCAGATAGATGATCACCCAGGCGGGATTTCCCGCTGGACAGAATGCGGCTTACAGGCCGACCTGAGGCCCTCCCTTCTGCGGCGCCGGCAAAACGTCAGCTGAACAGGCTGGCGTTTTGTGATACCATATTGAAGACTCAAAATCTGTACGCGAGGATGGCCTTATGGTGGATACGGTTTGTTTGCATCACAATGATGCCGACGGGCGCGCCAGCGGCGCGATCGTCCGTTACGCCCTGGGGGAGGAAGTCCTGCTTTATGAGATGGATTACGACGGTTCGGTCGTCCCCTGGAACGTGATCGAAGCGGCCCGCCGGGTGGTGGTGGTAGATTTTTCCCTGCCCAAAGCCGATATGCTACGCGCGGCAGAAGGGCGGGAATTTATCTGGATCGATCACCACAAAAGCGCCCTGGACGAAATGGCCGATGTGGCTGCCGCTTGGGACGGCCTCCGCGATTTGGGAGAGGCGGCCTGTGTGTTGACCTGGCGCTATTTCTTCCCGCAGCGACCGACGCCGCGCGCCATCGTCTTGATTGGCGATCGGGATATTTGGCGTTGGGCGGAAGAGGATACGGGCGCGTTTACCGAGGGGTTGTTCCACCGCGACACCCACCTGGAAAACTGGGACCTATGGCGGCGGCTGCTAGAAGACGATGAAGCCCTGATACAGGAGATCATCGCCGAGGGCGCCCGTTTGCGCGAGATACGCCTCAAACAAATTGAAAACCAGGTCGGTTTGTATGGCTTTGAGGTACAATTTGAAGGCTTTCGCACGTTGGCGATTAACGTGCGCGGCAATGGCGATATCGGACAGCGCATCCGCGACCTGGGGTACGAGGTTGGGTATTGCTATATCGACCGCCTGGAAAACGGACGACTGATGACCTCGGTGACCCTGTTCTCTGCGGTGACCGATGTCTCGCGCATTGCCAAACGGTTTGGCGGCGGCGGGCACCCGGGCGCTGCTGGGTTTTCCTTTCCGCGCCGCGAAACGCCGTTCCCCGCAGAGGCGGACGTGCACTGGCCGCAAGCTTGAATTCTCTGGAACTGGAGGCGCTTGTGAAGCAATCTCTTGAGGCGCGTTGGATCACGCCGCAGCGTTTACGCCATTGGCGCGAATACCTGACCGGCTATTTGATGATTGCGCCGGCCACCTTCCTGGTGTTTTTGTTTGGCATCTTTCCGGTTGGTTTTGCCCTGTTTGTCAGCATGCATAAATGGCGGCTGAAACGGGGCAATTTTATTGGGCTGGAAAATTACCTCAAAGCCATTGGTGAACTGACGTTCCTGGCCGGCTTCGCCCTCGGGCTGGGCGCCCTGTGGGGCGCGTTTTGGCTGTTTCGCCGCTGGTATCGGCAGGCGGAGCGCCCGGCCCACTTTTGGCTGACCATGCTGCCGGGCCTGTCTTGGGGCGGGTTCGTCCTGGCGCTGGTGCGCTGGTCGGTGGTGGCCTTGCCTCACGTGCTCGATATCGCCGACAAATTACGCGGCCTGGAACGGACGCGGGAGGTCTTCCGCCAGCTCTTGCACGAGGCCTTTACCATGCCAGATGTGCTGGCCGCCCGCGGGCTGATGCTCGCCTTGCTGGCACTTTCCCTGGTGTTGACGATCCTGGCGCTCTGGCGCTGGCCGGCGTTGGAGAATTTGCAACTTCAGGCTGGGCAGGCTGTGGCCTGGGTTTCGCTGGGCACGGGCGTGATCTTGCTGCGTTTTACCTATAGTGAGATGATGCGCGCGTATGCAGAAGCCGTGCAACAAGGCAACGATCCGGGCTTTGGGGTGCAGCTGGTGAGCATCTCCAGCGGCGTTTTGTTGCTGGCCCTGGGCTGGAAGGTGTGGCGGCGGGCCGAGGAACGATTGTCCACCGGCGGCTTTTTCTTCCAGCTCTTTGGCGCTTTGGTGTTGTTGGTTGGCGGCTGGATCCTGATTGGCGAACTGCCGGTGGTGGTGGCCGCGGGTGACCCGGATCTGTGGCGCGGCCTGAAGGTAACGGTGTACTACTCGCTGGGGACGATTCCTTTCCAGCTGTCTATCTCCCTGGTGTTGGCCATTCTTCTCTTCCGCAACTTGCGCGGTTCGGCCTTCTTTCGGATCATGTACTTCATGCCGTACATCACGCCGACCGTCGCCAGCGCCGCCGTGTTCCGCCAGCTGTTTTCCAATCGCCCGCAGGCGCCGGTCAACGCCCTGCTGCGCTGGCTGGGGTTCGAGCCGCTGGGCTGGTTGTGGGAGCCGCGCGGCATCTTCGAGATGATGGCCAGCGCGCTGGGGTGGACCAACTTCCCCGAATGGGCGGCGGGGCCCAGCCTGGCGCTGGTGGTCATCATGACCTTTTCTATCTGGGTGTTCGTCGGTTACGATACGGTCATCTACATGGCCGGCCTGGGCAACATCCCCACCGATATCAACGAGGCCGCC
>WGAD01000106.1 GCA_015489255.1 Anaerolineales bacterium
TAAGCGCCCACTTTCATGCTCACATCGAACACGGGTGCGGAGTGGGTCAGGGCGCCGATGGAGATGTAATCGACGCCGGTTTCGGCGATGGCGCGCACACGCTCCAGGGTGACGTTGCCGCTGGCTTCCAGCCGGGCGCGGCCGGCGGCCAGTTGAACGGCTTGCCGCATTTCGTCCAGGGTCATGTTGTCGAGCAGGATGCGCTCCACGCCCAGTTCGAGGGCGGCGCGGACGTCGTCCAGGGTGCGGGTTTCGACTTCCAGCGGCAGGTCGGGGTAGGTTTCGCGGGCGCGGCGCACGGCGGCGGCCAACGAACCGGCGAAGTCGATGTGGTTGTCTTTGATCAGGATCATGTCATACAGTCCCAGACGGTGATTCTGCCCGCCGCCACGGCGGACGGCCAGTTTGTCCACGTGGCGCAGGCCGGGGGCGGTTTTGCGCGTGTCGAGGATGACCGCGCCGGTGCCGGCTACCGCGTCCACGAAGCGGCGGGTGAGGCTGGCAATGCCGGACATGCGCCCCAGGAAGTTGAGCGCCGTTCGTTCGGCGGCCAGCAGCGCGCGGGCGTTGCCCTGCACTTCGGCCAGCAGGTCGCCGCGGCGGACGCGGGCGCCTTCGTCCACGCGGGGGGTGAAGCGGATGGCGGCGTCCACCTCGTGAAAGACGGCGGCAGCCACGTCCAGGCCGGCGACCACGCCGTCTTGTTTGGCGATGATGCGCGCCGCGCGGACGGCCTCGGGCGGCAGGGTGCTGGCGCTGGTCACATCGCCGCGATTGCCCAGGTCTTCTGCCAGGGCGCGGTGGATGCTGTCCAGGATGAGGGAATGAAGTGCGGAGGGCATGGCAAAGTCCTTTTGTTAGTGTTGTTTTTACACTTATTGAACGCCAGTGATTATATCCCCATGAGGGCGAACTTGTCAAGGAAAAAGTGTAGGAAATACCCTAAGTAGGTTGTGTTTTTTGTCTCCTTCTTGTATGCTAAAGTGAGAATCTTCGATGAATTGGAGAAGGAAAGATGAAAAAAACGTTGTTCTTTGCTTTATTGATGTTGGCTCTGGCTTCTCTGGCCTGCCAGTCGGTACTGGGAACGGAAACGCCCGCTCCTCCGCCAGCGGGGAATAACCCGGCGCCTACAGATCCAGCGTCCAACCCCCCCGACAATCAGCCAGACCCCGGCCAGGTGGCTGGCAACCTGGTTTTTGAGGATGATTTTTCCAGCGAGAACAGTGGCTGGGATGTAGCGGAATGGGAAAATGGCGCTACGCGCTATACGGACGATGGCCGTTACGAGATTTCCGTATACACGGCAAACTATGATATTTGGGCCAATCCGGGGTTGTTCTTCGACGATGTGCGCGTGGAAGTGGAATTCACCAAAGCCAGCGGCACGGATATCAACGACATGGGGATCATTTGCCGCTACTCGGAGGGCGACGGCGTTTTCAGCTTCTATTACATGGTTGTGGGCTCGGACGGATTCGTCGGCGCGTACAAGGTGGTGGACAGCCAATCCGAGGTCTTGCAGGAACTGGAGCCGGGCACGGCCAACATCGCCCCGGAAGGCCAGGTGAACCGCCTGCGGATGGATTGCCTGGGTGACAAACTCGTGCTCTTTGCCAACGGCGACATGGTGCTGACCGTGCGCGATACCTCCTTGCAGTCTGGCGATGTCGGGTTGATCGCCGGGGTGTACGATGAACCGGAGCTGACCGTGTTGTTCGACAACTTCAAGGTTTACACGCCCTGAAGGCCGCAGACAGACGAAGAAAACGCGCCGCTTGCCAGGCGGCGCGTTTTGTTTTGGGGCAGAGGGCTGTCAGGCGTGCGCAGCAGCTGGACGAAGGCGGCGCTGGCGTTGCAGGCCGAAGGAAATGGCCGCAAAATACCCCAGGTAGGCCAGTACCTCCGTTAGGGAGGGGTTGCCGTTATAACCAAAGAGGGCTTTCAGGATAGCGCCCAGGGTGGAGTTTTCATCCAGGATGTAATTGATGTCCCAGACGTGTTCGATGATAGCCGGAATCCAGCCGACTTCGTTGAATTCGTGGACGCCGTAGGCCACCAGTCCGGCGGCGAAGAGCAGCAAGAGGGCGCTGGTCACTTTGAAGAATTTTTGCAGGTCCAGGCGGACGGTCGCACGGAACAGTCCCCAACCAAGGAAGGCGGATAAGGCCAACCCCAAAGCCGCGCCGAAGACGATTTGGCGGCCATCCGTGGCGAAGCTGGCAGCGGTCAGGAAGAGGGCCAGTTCCACGCCCTCACGGATGACGGCCAGAAATGCCAGCAAAAAGAGCGGCCAGCCGCTGGTTTGCCGGGCGGCCTGGCGCACACCGGCCTCCAGTTCGTCTTTCAGGGCCTGCGCCTGGTTGGCCATCCAGAAGATCATCCACGTCAGCACGCCGGCGGCCAGCAACATGGTCAAGCCTTCAAAAATTTGTTCAGATTTCCCCTCCAGCGAAGCGCCCAGGGCTTGCAGGCCCAGCGCCGCCAGCAGGCTGAGGACCAGGGCGCTGGCTGTGCCGCCCCAGAGTACGGCGGCCAGGTCTTCGCGCTGAATTTTTTTCAATGTGCCAAAGAGAATGCCCAGGATCAGAGCGGCCTCCAGGCCCTCGCGTAAAGACAACAGTAAAGAAGCAAACATCGGGAAACCTCCACAGGGAGTGCGTGGAATAAAAAAGGATCAGATACGACAAGCCGGGGCGGAATCGCCCGCGGCAGGGGGCAGATCGGCGGCGCAATTGGCGCAGTACCCCTCAAAGCAGACGCAGGCGCTGGTAAAACGGATGCCCAGTTGGGCGCTGAGTTCTTCCCGCGCCTGGCGGATGCGCGCGGTTTCCAGCTCGATCACCTGTCCGCAAGCCCGGCAGTGGAAATGGTAGTGCTCGGCTTTATCCGCACGCTCGTAGTATTCGCGGTTGTGGTCGCTGCTCAAATAACGCTGTCGCACCAGACCCACTTCCTTGAAGCGGGACAAGGTGCGGTAAACGGTTGCCAGGCCAATGCTGGGATCGATCTGGCGGGCGCGCTGAAAGATGCCCTCGGCGTCCAGGTGTTCCTGGGCCTCCTCGAGTACCTGCAAGATGGCAACACGCTGACTGGTGGCGCGCAAACCGGTCTGACGGATGCGGGCTTTCAGGTGGGGCTGGTTCATGCGGTGTTCCGATCTGTAAGTGAGAATGATTCTCAACAACTAAATTAATTATACCCCCTCCTCCAAATAGGTGTCAAGTGTCTCTCTTCGCCATGTGACATTTGACACCCTGGCAGGTGATAAATGGTGAGGCCTCAGGCGCGGTGCGATTCCAGGGTGTGGGCGGCGCGCAGCAGCGCGCCCTCTTGCCAGGGGCCGGCCACCAGCTGGATGCCGATCGGCAGCCCGGCGGCATCCTTTCCCCAGGGCAGAGACAGGGCCGGCAGTCCGGTCAGGTTGAAGGGCGCGGTGAAGCGCGTCAGCAGCCGCGCCTGAGCGACGGCATCCGGCCCTTCGATCGGGGGAGCCGTGATCGGTGTGGTCGGCAGCAGCAAGAGGTCAAATTGCCGGAAGAACCGTTCCAGGCGGCGGCGCAGGAGGGTTTGTATTCGGCGGGCGCGGATGTAATCGGCCAGCGGGGTGGCAGCGCCGCTTTGCAGGCGGCGGCGCACGTCTTTGCCGAACTGCTCCGGGTGGCTTTGCAGGCGTTGCTGGTGAAAGGCGGCGGCGTCGGCCTGGGTCATCAGGCCGTTGGCGCGGGCGGCAGTTTTCAAGATGTTCATTTCCACGGGGACGATCTGCGCCCCGACAGCGGACAGGACGGAGGCGGCATTTTCTACCGCTGCCAGGATTTCCGGTTGGGCGGCGGCGATGTAAGAACCCTTTGCCAGGGCAATGCGCCAGCCGCGGACCCTGGCGGCCAGCGATTGCTCGTAGTCTGTGGCTGGTTGATCGACGCTGGCCGGGTCGGCGGGGTCGTAACCGGCCAGGATGTTCAGCAGCTGGGCGGCGGAGCGCACGTCGGCGGTTAGCGGACCGACGTGATCGAGATGCCACGAAAGCGGGATCACGCCCCGCGTGCTCACGCGCCCGTAGGTCGGCTTCAGCCCAACCACGCCGCAGAGCGCCGCCGGAATGCGGATACTGCCGCCGGTATCGGTGCCCAGGGCTGCGGGGACGATCCCGGCGGCCACAGCCGCCGCCGAACCGCCCGACGAGCCGCCAGCGATGCGGTCGGGAGCGTGCGGGTTGCGGGTGACGCCGTAGTGCGGGTTGACGGTGGTCACGCCGAGGGCGATCTCGTGGGTGTTGGTCTTGCCGAAGAGCAGCGCGCCGGCT
>WGAD01000107.1 GCA_015489255.1 Anaerolineales bacterium
CCGCTTGCCCCTGGTGGGCGGAATATACGATCCACATGGAAAGGGGAATGGTCAGCGGCATGGTGGCGGCCAGGGCGGCAAAGAGGCGACTGTGGCGTTCCAGCAAGGCGACCAGCAAAATAATGGCAACGGAAGCCGCCACAGGCAAGACGTCCTGCCATTTCACGATGCCGCCTCCTCTTCCGGGGCGCGGTCGGCGGCGCGCATGGCCTCGAAGGCGGCGATGCTGACCGCGAGCATGTCCAGGTCGGGTTCGCGGGTGGTCAGGCGCTGCAGCGCCAGGTTCGGGCGGATGAGCAAACGCACCAGGGGGGTGTCCAGGTGCTCCGCCGTCCAGCGGATGTATTCATAAGCCAGCCCCGACAACACGGGCAAGAGGAGCACGCGGCTGGTCAGGCGCCAGAAGAGGGGCATGGGGCCGAGAGCGGTAAAGAGCAGGATGGAAGCCAGCACCAGCGTCAGTAAAAAGGCGGTGCCGCAACGGGGGTGTTCCAGCGAGTAGTGGGCCACGTTTTCCGGCGTCAGCGCCGCGCCGTCTTCGTAGGCGTTGATGGTCTTGTGTTCGGCGCCGTGGTAGGCGTACACCCGGCGAATGTCTTTCATGAAGCCGATGGCCCAGATGTAAAGCACCAGTAGCACCAGGCGCACCAGCCCTTCGAGCAGGTTGGCGCCAACACCGGAGAGCGCCCAGTACTTTTCACCGAGGGCGGCCAGCCCTGCGGGCAGCACGAAAAAGAGCGCAATGCCGAAGGTTAACGAGAGGCCAACGGTCAGGTACAGAAGAGGGCCTTCCAGTTTCTCGTCTTCGCCGGTTTGGACGTTGGCGGAGATGGTCAGGGCGCGGGTGCCGAGGATCATGGCGTCCCAGAGCAGAACCAGGCCGCGCAGGAAGGGGATCTTCTTCAGGGGAGATTGATAAATGCCGCCCAGTTTTTCAACATGGGTGACGATTTCGCCATCGGGTGCGCGCATGGCGATAGCCACCGCCCGGCGGCCACGCATCATAACGCCTTCCAAGACGGCTTGTCCGCCGTAGGTGATGATTTTGTCTTCCATGGGTTGTCAGAGTTCCTTTCTCATCCTTTTTTTGGATTGGGCAATTGTACCGCAGCTGTGATGGATGAAAACGCGCCGGCAATTTTCGCCGGCGCGCTGCCTGCGGTGCGCACGGGGTTATTCTTCCAGCTGGAAACGCCATTCGCCGTCGGCCTGGACGATCCACAGGCAGGGAGCGCCCGAGAAGGAGAGGAAGAGCGTTTCATCGTAGGGGCCGATCGCATTGACGACGATCGTCTGTGGCGCTTTCTTGGGGCTGTTCAGGCAAAACGTCTGTACGATGAAGTTTCTCTCTCCCCGGTGGGTGATTCGCCATTGGCCCTCTGGAGGCGGCGTAAAAAAATCGCTGACGCTATCGCCGCGTCCTGCCCAGCGAGGCAGCGCCTCTGTGTACCCCAGCCCCTCGATCGTTGCCTCCCAGCTTCCCTTGTCGGCCATAATTTCCAGAGCCACTGGCTCTGCGGAAGCGATGAAGACGGCGCCTTGATAACTTCCGATGGCATTGATGAGGGTGTCTTCAACGGACAGATCGTAACCCATTTCTGTGTAGTGCGCCCGGACGATGAAGTTGTCCTCGCCCTGGTAGGTGAAGGTTATGCGGACGTAGGGCGAGGGGAGCGCGATCCGCTGAGTGTATGTGACCCCTTGCGCGCCGGACAAATGGACGGGCGTCCCGCCAGGGGGCGGTTCTGCGGAAATTGAAGAGCATGCGGAAAAGACGACCAGCAAAAGCAGGGCGGCGAAGAGACGGTTGGGGGCAGCAGTTGGCATGGGGAGGCCTCCTCTCAAACCTGTATCAATAGGATGAAGAACTCTTGCAGGTGGTGACGTCTTCGACCGGGCGTGTGGGGTCTGGGACTTCCAGGTAAGAAGCGTATTGGCCGCTGTGGTGGACGGTCACCGTCACTGGGGCGCCCTCGCCCGTCACCGAGGCCGGGTATGGCAGTCCGTTATTGCGGTTGACAGAGAAGCGCGGCCAGTTGGATGAAGTTACCGAAATGCGCAGACGGTGGCCGGTGTTGACGATCAGCGAGGTGCTCCACAAATCGACGATCGCTTCAACGACTTCGCCCGGCTGCAAGGGTGTCAGTTCGGTGGTCGAGCCGCGCGTCGCCAGCCGGAAAGCGCCGTCGGCGATCAGCACCGAGCGGCCGTCGGGGTAAACGTCGGTCATGCGCACCATCAGGTCGGCGTCGGGTTGATCGATTTCGACGAACAAATGGGCAACGACCCGCCCGGTGATCTCCATCGGCGCGGACAGCACATCCGTTTCGAAAACGACCACATCATCGCGGGCTTCGACCGCCCGCTGATCGCAAGGGCCGGCTTCCAGGTTCATGTTGTTGCCGCAGAGCGTCGGGCTGGGGTCGGCAGGATCGAAGAGGTAGCGGGTCGTTCCCCCATCGCCGGGGGGACAGGCCTCGGCCAATCCGCCGCCTGGCTGGAGGTGCAGGCGCACTGGCGCGGCGGCGGGGGGCCAGTCGTCTGCGGTGCGCCACTCGTTGCCCGGAGCGTTTGGGTCGTCCACGTCGCCCATCACATAGTATTGCACGTTGGGGATGTCGTCCGGCGTTTTGTCGATGCCCGGGTGATTGACCTGGAGATAATAGTTCAGCATGATGTTGGAAACTTCTTCTATTGGGTAGGGCGGTTGCAAAGAGTTGGGCGGAAACGTCAATTCTCCCTGGATCAGGCTTTCGTAAGTGCCGTGCGTCCACGGCCCGATGATGAGCTTCTGGCGGCCGGCTGCGCCCTCGCCGCCCTGGTGCTGATAGCCGATGTAGCCGTCGATGTTGCCTTGTTGGAAGATATCGAACCAGCCGGCGATGTGGAAACCGGCAGCGTGTACGTTGCTGTACTGGTCGTGTGTTTGCACCGGCGCCCAGAAGTCGTCTTCGAACGGATGGCGGGCAAATTCCTCTTCAAAGTACAGCATATCGTTGCCCTCGAGCCAGGTGTGGCTGAGGTTGTAGCGGCGCACGCCATCGTAGAAGATAGCATCTGAGTACAGGTTGGGGGTTGCCATCATCGGTTCCACCAGCACCAGGCCGGGCGGGTTGGCCGCCGCTTGGACATACTGCACGATGCCATCCGCCGAGTTGCCCGCCGTGGCGATCAGGCCGTTGCTCCACTCCTGGTTCACGATCCACTGCATGGTGTCGAAGCCGTCTTTCAGCTCTCCGTCGCCATCCTGGGTAAAGACCTGAAAGAGACCCTCCGATTCGAACCGCCCGCGCATATCCTGGGTGACGACCGCGATGCCCGCTTCGGTGTACGTTGCCGCAACATCTACATAGCGCGCGTCATCGTAGGGCGTGCGATACAGCAACACCGGAAAAGGCCCCTTGCCGGGCGGCAGGTACACCGTGGTCGCCAGGCGGACGCCATCGCGCATGGCGACCATGGTGGTGAATTGGCGGGAGCGGGGGAGCGTCAGCGCCGCAAGGGCGATTAAAACGGCGCCGAGCGCCAGGAGGGCGAGGCGTTTGAACGCCTTGCCGGCAGGTTGGTTGAACAGGTGCATGGGTGGTTTCTCCAAAAGCTTAAGACATGATGAAGGGCGGCAAGAAAACGAATGCGCCCTCGCTATTGTACCCGTTTCGTCACGGAGGAAAAGATCGTTCTGGCGCGTGGCAATGGAAAAACGGCCTGTATCCTCCTCATGTTTAGCACGTTTGGCACGCTGACGCATGGGAAGTGTGATTGGAAGTTGTATTTTCCTTGCCAACAGGACATTAAAGCCGTATAATAGCAACTTGTATCTTATAAAAACTGGAGTTAGTCGATTATGGAACAGGAAAAGGCCCTGTACGGGCAGGAGGGCATGCCGGAAGGTCAACTGCCAGAGGAAAACGAATCGCCTGAAAGCATGAGCATGGAAGAGCTGCTGGCCAGCGTGGACGTGGAAGTCAAGCTTCCACGCCGTGGGGAGATCCACGAAGGAGAGATCGCCAGCATCAGCGACCATCAGATACTCGTCAGTTTGGGCGCCAAGTCTGCCGGTGTTATTTCTGGCCGCGAGCTGGAAGCCATCCCGCCGGAAGAACTGGAAGCCCTGGAAGTCGGTCAGAAGGTGCCGGTTTACGTCCTTTCGCCGGAAGACGCCAACGGCAACGTGGTGCTTTCGTACACCCGAGCCAAAGAGCAAAAGGCCTGGAAAAAGGCGGAAGCCTTGCGCGACAGCGGCGAGATTTACGAAGGCACCATCGACGGCTTCAACAAAGGCGGTCTGATCGTGCGCGTCTTTGGCTTGCGCGGTTTCGTTCCCGCTTCGCAGATTGCCTACTTGCGCCGTGTGCAGGCGACGGGCGACACGCCCGAGGCCCGCTGGAAAGACATGGTCGGCGAGCCGATCCGCGTGCGCGTGGTGGAAGTCAACCGCCAGCGTCGCCGCCTGATCCTTTCCGAACGCGCAGCCAGTAGCGAATCGCGCCAGGAGATCAAAGAGCGCGTGCTGGCCGAACTGGAAGAAGGCCAGGTATACACGGGCCGCGTTACCAGCCTGGCAGATTTCGGCGCCTTTGTCAACATCAAGGGCGCGGATGGTCTGGTGCACCTTTCCGAACTTTCCTGGGAGCGCGTTTCACACCCCCGCGAGGTCTTGCAGGTGGGGCAGGAAGTGCAAGTGCAGGTCATCAGCGTCGATCGGGAAAATCAGCGCATTGGCCTCTCCATCCGCCGCTTGCAGCCCGACCCCTGGCTGGAAAAGATCAAACAATTCCAGACCGGCCAACTGGTGCAGGGCACCATCACCCGCCTGACCAAATTCGGCGCCTTTGCTCGTATCGCCGACGACATCGAGGGCCTGATTCACATCTCCGAAATCAGCGACCAGCACATCGAACATCCGCGTGAAGCCTTGCAAGAAGGCGAAGAAGTGACCTTGCGCATCATCCGCATCCAGCCTGAGGAGCGCCGCATTGGTCTTTCCATCCGCAAGGTAGATTCCGCCGCCTATGTGGACAAAGACATGAAACTGCTGGAAGAAGACTTGCGCGCCGTGCTCGGGCAAGACGAAACCGCAGAAGAACCCGCACAGGACGAGGCGGAGGAAGCCTGAACGTGTGCTTTTCCAAAGCGCACCCGTTACGGGTGCGCTTTCTCTGTTAACCGAGGGAATATGAACAAGCCTTTCCTTGTCGATGCCCATGAAGACCTGGCGTGGAACGTCCTGGTCTTCCAGCGTGATTACACCCGTTCCGTGGCAGAAACGCGGCGCGCTGAGCGTGGCAGCCCGGCCGTTCAGCGGAACGGCGATACCCTCCTCGGTTGGCCGGAATACCAGCGCGGCCGGGTGGCCCTCATCTTCGGCACGCTTTTCGTCGCGCCGCGCAGTGCGGCCGGCGCCTTGCCCGAGGAAGTTACCTATGCGACGCCGGAGGAGGCACACCGCCTGTACTGGCAGGAACTGGACATCTACCATCGCCTGGTGGACGAACATCCCGACAAATTCCGCCTGGTGACCGATCGCCACGGCCTGCAGGCCGTGCTGGACGCCTGGGAAGCCACCGGACGGGAAAGCGGCCCGGTGGGCATCATCCCGCTGATGGAAGGCGCAGACGGCATCACCAGCCCCGACGAATTGCCCCAATGGTGGGAACGGGGACTGCGCATCATCGGCTTGGCGTGGACGGCCACCCGTTACAGCGGCGGGACGCGCGCTCCCGGCCCGCTGACCGCCGACGGCCGGGCCTTGTTGCGGGCGATGGCCGACTTTCCCTTCATCTTGGACCTCAGCCACATGGATCCGTTGGCCGCCCGTCAGGCTTTGGATCTCTATGAGGGGCCGATCATCGCCAGCCACGCCAACCCGGCGGCCATGCTGCCCGGCGTGGAAAGCAACCGCCACCTGCCCGACGATGTCATCCGCGGCATCGTGGCCCGCGATGGCGTCATTGGGGCTGTGGTCTTCAATCTCTTCCTCAAGGCGGGCTGGCAGCGCGGCGATCCGCGCAAGGCGGTCACACTGGAGACCCTGGCCGATCACATCGATTACATTTGCCAGCTGGCCGGGTCCGCCCGCCACGTGGGCCTGGGCAGCGATTTCGATGGCGGGTTTGGCCTGCAATCCGCGCCAGCGGGGATCGATTCCATTGCCGACTTGCAAACCCTGGCCGAGGCGCTGGCGCGCCGTGGCTACGGAGAAGAAGACATCGCCGCCGTCCTGGGCGGCAACTGGATACGCCTGTTGCAAACTGCCTTGCCGGAGGGAGGATGACGGTCGCCGATTTGCAAACCGTTTACTTGCGCGTGCGGGCCGGGCTGGCTTTCACCCTGCTGGGGTACGCCACCTTTCTGGTGGGCGCCAAACCGGAATGGTTCAACCTCGATCGCAGCGAGATCGTCGGCTTTGTGCAGATCACCGTTTTCTTGCTTGGGCTGGCGTTGATGGGCTTGGGCGCCTACTTCGCCATCGATGGGCTATGGAACGGCGATCGCCGCAGCCTGTGGGCCGATATCGGCGTCCGCCTGATCAGCACGGGGTATCTGATCGCTGTTTTCTCCGCCATGGCCGATGTCTTTGGCTTTGGCACGCAAACCCTGCCGCTAGAAACGCCGTACTTTGGCCCCTGGCAGGCACGAGGCACGTTGCTGGGCGAGATCATCATGCTGATCGGCGTCCTGCTGTCCATCCCCTGGCATTTGTACCGCCCGGGCACGAAGAAAGAAGACGACCCAACCGGCTGATGTAGCCGGTTTTTCTTTTGGGGATACAACTTAACCACTGCTTAATGTCCTATTATCTGTAATATAACCACTTTTATCACTTTTTCGGATAAAAAACACCTGGGAGAATTTTATGCCGCCATCTCGCATTTTGTTGATCGAAGATGACCAGAGCATTGCCGAGCCGTTGATCTTTGGCCTGGAGAAAGAGGGGTTTGTGGTCGTGCACGCGCTGGACGGGCAGGAAGGGTTGCGGCTGGCGCGCAGCCTCTCGCCGGATGTCGTTTTGCTGGATGTGATGCTGCCGGGCATGGATGGCTATGAGATCTGCCGGCGGCTGCGGCAGGAATCTACCGTGCCGGTGCTGATGGTCACAGCGCGCGGCCAGGAGATGGAACGGGTGATGGGCCTGGAAGTCGGCGCTGATGATTACATCGTCAAGCCGTTTTCGTTTCAGGAACTGTTGGCCCGGGTGCGGGCGCTGCTGCGCCGCGTGGCCCTGGACCGCCAGGGGCGGGCCGGGACAGAGGCGATCGTCGTCGATGGCATTCGCCTGGATCGCCTGGCGCGTCGGGTCACCCGTGACGGGCAGGCCGTTGAATTGAGCCGCCGGGAGTTCGATTTGCTCTGCGTCCTGATGACCAACGTCGGCCAGGCGCTTTCACGCCAGGAGCTTTTCGACCGGGTGTGGGGCGAGGCCTGGGTAGGCACGCCGCGCACGCTGGATGTGCACATCCGCTGGCTGAGAGAGAAACTGGAGCCAGACCCCTCCAACCCGCGTTACATTGAGACGGTGTACGGGTTTGGTTATCGTTTTGTGCAACCGGAGAAAAAATGAAAGCCTTTCGCTGGCGCACGCTCAAATTGCAATTGCTGGCGACTTATTTTCTGCTCATCCTGGTATCGGTTGGCGGCATGAGCATATGGATAGCGCCGCATTTCCAGCGTGAAGCCGAGGAACAGGTGGAGCATGACCTGGAACTGGAGGCGCACCTGTTGGCAGCCACCCTGCGCGATCACATGGAAGAATTGGAGGAGGGAGAAGATTCGCTGGCGGCCTTGCAGGCGGTGGTATCGCGCTATAGCAGCCACAGCAATTCGCGCGTGATGGTAGTAGATACCGCTTATCGGGTGCTGGCGGTGTCTTCTCCGGTGGCCTGGGTGCCGCAAGAACGTTCCCGCCCCGAATTCATGGCCGCCCAAGCCGGGGAAGAACAACACGATGTGCGGCTAGACGAGGCGACCGGCGAGGAACGGATCTTCGTGGCCGCCCCCTTGCGGGATGAAGACGGTCAATTGTTGGGCTTTGTGCAGGTTTCGCTGCCGATGTGGCCCATTCGCCTGGGAATTTACCGTGCCTGGGCGGCCATGGCCGGCATTGTCCTGCTGGTGCTGATCCTGACGGTGCTCGTCAGCCTGGGGTTGGCGCAGCGGATTGTGGCCCCCCTGCACGAACTGGTGCTGTTGGTGGAGCAAGCTGCCGATGGTAAGTTCCGACAGAGCGCCTTGCCCAAAGGGCCGGAGGAAGTGCGTCACCTGACGGAAAGCTTCAACCGCATGAGCCGACGCTTGTCCGATTTGCTGCAACGGCAGCAAGATTTCACGGCCAATGCCGCCCACGAATTGCGCTCTCCGCTGACGGCCCTGCGACTGCGCCTGGAAATGTTGCGCGATCACCCCGAAGACAAAGACTTGCACGACCGCTATGTGCGTGAAATGATCGCCGAAGTGGACCATTTGCGCTCGATGGTCGGGCAATTGCTGTACCTGGCCGCAGCTGAAGAGCAGAAAGAGCAGCCGGCTCCTTTGGATTGCGCCCCCTGGATTTACCAGGTAGTGGATGAGCTGATGCCGTTGTTCTCCGCCCGGCGCGTGCAGCTGACGGTGGATTCCCCCTCGCACCTGCCGCCGGTGGCCCTCCGCCCGGAGGAGTTTCAGATCATCGTGCGCAATTTGCTGGACAACGCTTGCAAATACACGCCGGAAGGCGGCCAGGTGCGCTTGCAAGCCTGCGCCGCCGAAGACGAGGTCGTGATCCGCGTGCAGGACGATGGTCCGGGCATTCCGCCGGAAGCCCAGGCGCATATTTTTGAGCGTTTCTATCGCCTGGAGCCGGGCCGCACCGGAGGCAGCGGCCTGGGGCTGGCGCTGGTGCAAACCCTGGTACGGCGCAATGGCGGTGACATTGCGCTCGACAGCCAGCCTGGCGCAGGAACAACGTTCACCGTTCGTTTTCCAATTGTCAAACAAGGATATGAATCATGAGCCTGAAAGAATTTCTTGAACGTCCCAGCCGGCACACCATTGCCGCCGCCGGCATGGTTGTGCCCGATTCCTTCCGCTGCGTGCAGTGCGGCATTTGCACGTTCAATTGTCCGGTGGGCATTGATGTCCGCCGCCATGCCTGGGAGGGCAAACCGGTTCAGCACAGCCGCTGCCTGACCTGTGGCGAATGTGTGGCCCGCTGTCCGCGGGGCGTGCTGCGTTTTGCCCGCACCGACCTCTTTCAAAAGAAATAAACCATGCGCTACGTACTTGTGGGTTCTGGTGTGGCCGCGATTGCAGCGGCGGAATCGATCCGGCAGCGCGATACGCAGGGTGAAATCGTCATGCTGGCGGAAGACCCCTTTGTCTATTACTCGCGTC
>WGAD01000108.1 GCA_015489255.1 Anaerolineales bacterium
GCCCTGTTGTGCTGCCCGTTGGCTGGCGAGAAAACAGCGAAGTTCAGGCATACCGCTGGCGGATGTTGGGCACCAGGTATTCATCGAAGGTGCGGTCGGCGTCGTATTCCGGCTGCCAGCCCCAGTCGCGCCGGGCGGCATCGTCGTTCATGTCCACAGGCCAGGAGTCGACGATCCGTTGTCGCTTTTCGTGCGGGCGGTAGGTGATTTTCGCCTGCGGAAAATGCGACTGCACGCGCTCGGCCATTTCCTGGGCCGTGATGGAAAAAGATGTGACGTTGTACACGCGGCGGCTTAACCGTTCGGCGGGGGCTTCGGCCAGCAAGAGCAGCGATTTGACGGCATCGGGCATCGCCATGAAGGGGATGATGGTGTCTGGCCGGACAAAGGAAGCATAGGGCTTGCCTTGCGCTGCTGCGTGGATCATTTCTGGGCCGTAGTCGCTGGTGCCGCCGCTGGGGACGGTGAACGCGCTGATCAGGCCGGGGAAGCGCACACAGCGGAAATCGAGCATAGTGGGTTCATCTTCGGCCAGCTGTTTGTAGTGCTCGCTATAGTACACGCCCAGGGTTTCAATGTAGAGTTTGTTGGCGCCATACATGGTGATCGGGTAATTCCACTCCCATTCTTGCGGGCGCGGGTTGGCAGCCTTGTTTTCCAGCGATTGCATGCCATACACGGCTACCGAGCTGGGGAAAATAAAAACAACCCGCTCACGCTTCCATTCCGACTGGTCGGCGGCCATTTGCAGCATGTTGAGCGAGCCGTTGACGTTGACGTTGTGGGCGGCCTGGGGAGAAAGTTCGCCACGAGTGGAAAGCAGGGCCGCCAGGTGAAAGATGTGCGTAAAATCGAACTCGCTGACCAGGCGCTCAAAGAGGCTTTTGTCCAGAATGTCGCCGACGATGTGCGTGCTCATCCCGTCCAGGTCTGGCGGCAGCGGCCGCACGTCCATCGTCAGCAGGTGATGGCTGTTGCGGGCATGCAATTTCCGTACCAGGGCCTGCCCAACTTCTCCGGCAGCGCCGGTGATCAGAATGGTCTTTTTGCGCATGAATTTCTCCTCATGGAAGATGAATTCCCGGCAGGGATTTTCATTATATCAAGGAACGAACGCCCGAAATGGAGTTGGCCGTCATAATTTGGCCTGCAAAAGCTCCTGTTTGGCCGCTATGATAAAATTGCCGCACCGAATTTTGGACTGGAGTCTCCAATGAGCACTTTTTTGCAGGCGATAGAAATGGGCGTGGGGGCCTGGGCCTGGGGCGACCGGATGGTCTGGCAATATGGGGCCGGATACACCGATGAAGACGTGCGCCAAGCTTTTTTTGCGGCGGTGGAAAATGGCATCACCCTGGTAGATACGGCGGAAATCTATGGCCGTGGGCGCTCCGAGCGGCTGATCGGTGCTTTTTTGCCGCAATTGCCTCGCCCGGTGTTGGTGGCCACCAAATACTTTCCCTACCCTTGGCGTTTGGGAGGCCGCCCTTTGCGCCGCGCCTTGCAAGCCAGCCTGCAAAGATTGGGGTTGAAGCAGGTGGATTTGTATCAGGTGCATTGGCCGACGCCTTTGGTCAGCATTGATGCGCTGATGAACGCCATGGCCGATGCCGCCGAAGAAGGCCTGGTGCGTGCGATCGGCGTTTCCAATTACGATGTGGAACAGATGATGCTGGCGCAAAGCGCGTTGCAGCGCCGTGGTTGGCAACTGGCGGCCAACCAGGTGGAATATAGCCTGCTCAACCGCAAGGTGGAAAAGAATGGCCTGCTCAAGCGCTGCCAGGAGATGGGCGTGCGCCTGATCGCCTATTCGCCGCTGGCGATGGGGCTGCTGACCGGGAAGTACACGCCGGAAAATCCCCCGCCCGGTTTGCGTGGACGGAAATATGCGCGCCGGCTGGCGGCTATCCAGCCGCTGATCCGCCTTTTGGAGGAAGTTGGCGCCGCGCACGAGGGCAAGACGCCTGCCCAGGTGGCGCTCAATTGGACCATTTGCAAGGGCGCACTCCCCATCCCCGGGGCCAAAAATGCCCGCCAGGCGGCGCTGAACGCCGGGGCGCTGGGTTGGCGGCTGTCGGAAGAGGAGATCGCCAGGCTGGATGAGGCCAGCGAGCAGGTGTGACTACTTCCGCCCGAGGACGGTTCTCATGACGCTGATCGCCGCTGCCGGCCTGAGCAAAGCCTACGGACACGTTCGCATTTTCCAAAACCTGCGCTTCGAGCTGCCTCCCGGCGGACGCCTGGGCATCGTCGGCGCGAATGGCGTCGGCAAGACGACGCTCTTGCGTCTGCTGGCTGGTGAAGAACGACCAGACGAGGGGCAGCTGGTGCGCGCGCGCGGCCTGCGGCTGGGCTATTTGCCGCAAGAGACCGGTTTTTCGGCCAGCGGAACGGTGTGGCGGGCCTGTGAGTCGGTGTTTGCCGGATTGAAGCGCAAACAGGCCGAACTGGAGCGCCTGGCAGCACGATTGCAGGCCGCGCCGACGGATGAGGCCGTGTTGGCGCGCTACGGCGAACTGGAACAGGATTTCGAACGCGCCGGCGGCTACACTTACCAGACGCGCATCCGCCAGGTGTTGCAGGGCCTGGGGTTTTCTGCGGCGGATGAGGCCCTGCCGGTGGAGTACCTTTCTGGCGGGCAGCGCACCCGTTTGCACCTGGCGGTGCTCCTGTTGCAGCGACCGGACGTCCTCTTGCTGGACGAACCGACCAATCACCTGGACATGGCGGCGGTGGAATGGTTGGAAAACTACCTCCTCGCCTGGACGGGGGGGATGGTCATCGTCTCGCACGATCGCTACTTTCTCGACAAGGTTTGCAACCGCATCCTGGAGATGACGCCCCTGGGTGCGGAACTGTATCGGGGGAATTACAGCCATTACCTGAAGCAGCGCGAAGAACGCTGGCAGCGACGGCAGAAGCTCTTTGCCGCCGAAAAAGAGAAGCTGGAGCGGGAACTGGCGTATATAAAAAAGAACATAGAGGGCCAAAACGTCAACCAGGCGCGCGGACGGCTGCGCCGTCTTTCGCGGCGGGTGCAGGCCATTGAACAAGCCGGGGTAGACGCCGTGCGCGAAACCCGCTGGTCTCAGCTGGATGTGCGGGTGACGACCTCCGTGTTCAGCGTGGAGGAGGCCGAAAGGCGGGTGGCGGCCTTGCGCCTGGCCGATCCGCGCCCACCGCGCATTCGTCTGCGCCTGCGCACCCGCCAGCGCAGCGGCGACCGCGTTTTACGCACCCACAACTTACAGATCGGCTACCCACAGCGCCCCCTCTTCCACGTCCCAGACCTGGAGCTCTGGCGCGGCGAAACGGCGGCCCTGCTCGGACCCAACGGCGCTGGCAAGAGCACGTTTCTCAAAACTTTGCTCGGTCAGCTGCCGCCCCTGGCCGGGGAGGTGGAAACGGGTGCCTCTTTGCAAATTGGCTATTTTGCCCAGGCACACGAAGACCTGGTGCCAGAAAACACCCTCATCGAGGAGATCCGGCGGGTAGCGCCGCAAATGTTCGAGGGGCAAATTCGCAGTTACCTGGCACAATACCTCTTCCGGCGCGACGAGGTCTATAAAAAAGTGGCGGTTCTTTCCGGCGGAGAGCGCGGACGGTTGGCGCTGGCCAAACTGGCTTTGCAAGAAGCCAACCTGCTCTTGCTGGATGAACCGACCAACCACCTGGATATCCCCTCGCAAGAGATTTTGCAAGAAGTGCTGGAGCGTTACGAAGGTACGATCATCCTCGTCAGCCACGATCGTTACCTGGTGGATGCGCTGGCTACCCAGATCTGGCACATCGATTCGCAGGCGGAACGGATGGAGGTGTTCGCCGGGACGTATAGCCAGCTGCTGGCAGCCCGCGCCCAGGCCGCTGCGGCGGCCTCTCCCGCGCCAAGAACGCCGCCGACCTCGCGCCGCCGAGCGGCGGCAGCCGGCGGGTTGAGCAAAAACGAGCGTTTGCGGCTGGAAAAGCGACTGGCGCAGCTGGAAAACGAGATCGCCAACCTGGAAGACCGCCAGGCCGATCTCAGCGCTCGCTTGTCCAACGCCGGCAGCCGCCAGGACGTGCCGGCCCTCAGCCGTCAGCTGGCGAATTTGCAGACGGAATACGAGGCGCTGCTGGCGGAATGGGAAAAACTGGCAGAAAGGCTGGCGATATGACCCCCTCCCCGATGGAAAAACGCTGGCTGATCCCACCTCCCCTGCCGCCCCAGGCAGATGAGGCCTTGCGCGCCTTTCCGCCGGTGCTGCGGCAGCTGCTTTACAACCGCGGTTATAGCGATGACGCCAGCGCGCGTACCTACCTCAAAGCCGCCTACGAAGCGGATACCGACCCCCTGGGCATGAAAGACATGGCGGCGGCGGTCGAGCGGCTCGCTCACGCGGTGCAACGTGGGGAGCGCATCATCGTCTATGGCGATTACGATGTGGACGGCGTGACCGCCACCGCCCTGCTGGTGGAAGCCCTGCGCGCCCTGGGCGCCGATGTGCGCCCCTACATCCCCAGCCGCTTCGATGAAGGCTATGGCCTGAACATGGAAGCGCTGACCGCGCTGCATGAAGACGGCGCCGGGGTGGTCGTCAGCGTAGATTGCGGCATTCGCTCGCTGGAAGAGGCCGCACACGCCCGTCGCCTGGGCCTGCACTTGATCATCACCGACCATCACCACCCGGGGGAGACCCTGCCCGAGGCTCTGGCCGTGATCAACCCCAAACGTCCGGACGATGATTACCCGGAAAAATACCTGGCCGGTGTGGGCATCGCCTGGAAACTGGCTGCGGCGCTCAAAAAACGTTTTCCCCAGGCGCCGTTTTATCCACAAAGCCTGTTAGACCTGGTAGCCTTGGGCACAGTGGCCGACCTGGCGCCTCTGACCGGCGAAAACCGTCGGCTGGTGCGGCGCGGCCTGCGCGAGATCATGAAAACCACGCGCCAGGGGCTGTATTCGCTGGCGCAGGTGGCAGGCGTGAATTTGCAGAAGATCACAGCCATGCACATCGGTTTTATGCTTGGGCCGCGGCTCAACGCCGCCGGCCGTGTGGACCAGGCGCTGGCAGCTTATGAGTTGCTGACCACCAAAGATTTCATGGAGGCTGGCCGGTTGGCGCAGAAACTGGACGTGCAAAACCGCGTGCGCCAGAAACTGACGCGCGAAGTTCAGGAAGCGGCGGAATCGCTGGCCTTGCAAGATGAAGCCACTGTGCCGCCCCTGCTCTTTGCCGTTCACCCCGATTTCAATCAGGGCGTGGTCGGATTGGCGGCCTCGCGCCTGGTGGAAAAATACTACCGTCCGGCGGTAGTCGGGCGGCAAGAAGGCGAGGTGACGGTGTGTTCCTGCCGCTCGATTCCAGAATTTCACATCACCGAGGCGCTGGACGCCTGTGCCCACCTCTTGCTGCGCCACGGCGGACATGCGGCTGCTGCCGGTTTCACCGTGGAAAACCGCCACCTGGACGCCTTGCGGGCGTGCCTGCTGCGCCAGGCGGAAGAAAAACTGGCAACCGCCGATTTGCGCCCGCTGCTGCGGGCGGATATGGAAATCCCCTTGCGTTCGTTGACGCCGGAGCTCCTTTCTCACCTGCGTTACCTGGAGCCGACGGGGTATGGCAATCCGGGGCCGGTTTTCGTCACGCGCGGGGTGAAGGTGCGTCATGCCCGCACGGTGGGGAGCGAGGGACGCCATCTGAAACTGAAGCTGACCGACGGCCAGGTGACCTTCGATGCCATTGCTTTTCGCCAGGGGCATTGGTTCGGGCAGCTGCCCGATTTCCTGGATGTGCTGTATGTGTTCGAAGCCAACGAATGGAACGGGCGAGTCTCCTTGCAGCTAAACATCCGCGATCTGCGCCCAGCGGCTTGATTCCGCCGGGCCTGTATCCCTCTTGGGCGGCAGGCGCGACGGGGCTGCTCCGTGTGTGATGCTCTGGACAAATGCCCGACCTTGCAATAAACTAGGCGCAATATGCGCAGCGAGGTTGCGCCGTTATCATTCCGCTTTATGGAGGTCATGATGTTGGATCCAAACACAATGCAGGATGCCGTTGCCCGCCGCATCAAGGCGATGGGAGAACGCACGCAGGGCATGAGGGATACCGAATCCTATTTTTATAATCAGCCTGTGTCCGAGTTGCGCGGCGGGGCGCGCGTTATCGTCAAGGGGCGGGAAATGGGGATGTATGCTTCGTATAGTTACCTGGGGCTGATCGGGCATCCGCGCATCAACAAGGCGGCGCAAGAGGCGATAGACCGTTATGGCACCGGCACGCACGGCGTGCGCCTGCTGGCCGGCACGCTGGACATGCACCGCGAGCTGGAAGAGACCATTGCCGAGTTCAAACACGCTGAAGCGGCGGTCACCTATTCCTCCGGCTACGTGACCAATTTGACCACCATCTCCACCCTGGTGGGACGCGGCGATTATGTGTTTTCCGACAAATTGAACCATGCCTCGATCGTGGACGGTTGTTTGATGTCCGGGGCGCATTTCCGCCGCTTCCGGCACAACGATATGGAAGGGTTGGAGCGCCGCCTGGCGCAGGCTCCGGCGGATGCCGCCAAACTGGTGGTGGCGGATGCAGTGTTCAGCATGGACGGCGACATCATCGACCTGCCCCGCATGGCGGAATTGTGCCAGAAATACAACGCCTGGCTGATGATCGATGAAGCCCATTCCACCGGCGTGCTCGGGGAGAC
The DNA here is from genome assembly GCA_015489255.1 of Anaerolineales bacterium. GTDB lineage: Bacteria > Chloroflexota > Anaerolineae > Anaerolineales > Villigracilaceae > S143-42. Next base: position 6,688 of record WGAD01000108.1, read on the forward strand.
GGGCCGCGGCATTGAAGAGCACTTCGGCTTGTGGGATGTGGTGGACATCAAAATGGGCACCTTGAGCAAGACCATCCCCTCGGTTGGCGGGTATGTGGCAGGCAAACGGGAGGTGATCAACTATCTGCGTCATGCCAGTCGGGCATACATCTTTTCCGCCGCCTTGCCGCCAGCTCAGGCGGCGGCTGCCAACGAGGCTTTTAAAGTGATCCTCGATGAACCCTGGCGGGTGGAAAAACTGAATGCTAACGCAGAACGTTTTATCAAAGGTTTGCAGGCGGTCGGGTTCGATACGATGGATACCGAAACCGCCATCGTGCCGATCCTCTGCGGCCCGGACGAACACGCCTTTGCGTTGACGCGCGCGGCGCAGGCCAAGGGCTTGTTCGTGCTGCCGGTGATTTCTCCGGCCGTGCCCGTAGGGTTGGCCCGCCTGCGGACGACGGTCACCGCTGCGCACGAGCCGGACGAGATCGATTACGCCATTGAGGTGCTGGCCGAGGCCGGCAAGGAGATCGGCATTATTTGATCACAAGCCGGGGCAACGCCCACCCAGCCGCAACAACCTCGTTGCGGCTGGGTGTTTTTTTATCCCTTGATGACGGCCACCGGGCGCAGCCGGGCGACCTGGCGGGCGATGCCGGCTTGCGCCACGGTTTGCACCACGGCGTCCACGTCTTTGTAGGCCCGGGGGGCTTCTTCGGCCAGGCCGCGCAGCGAACCGGCCTGCACGGCGATGCCGGCCTGTTCCAGTTCGCGCCGTAGCGCGTCGCCGCGCACCTGTTTACGCGCCCGTGCCCGCGACATGGTGCGTCCGGCGCCGTGGCAGCTGGAGCCAAAAGAGCGGCGCATGCTTTCTTCTGTGCCCACC
>WGAD01000109.1 GCA_015489255.1 Anaerolineales bacterium
GGGCGGGTTGGGGTGCTGCGGCAGGGGGCGGCGTTGGGCGTTGCGGCGCTTTGCTGGTGGCGGCGGGTTTCCGCGTGACGTAAGGGGTGAGGGCTTTGAGCAGCGCGAGCAGCCGCCGGTGTTGAGCGTCGGTTAGGGAGCTGGGGGTCAGGGCTTCCCCGTCCAGCGAAAGGCGGATTTCCTGCCCTTCGGTGTGCAGGCTGAGGGCAGGCGCAGGCCGGGAGCGGAGTTGTTCACATTCTTCGCGCAAGGAGGCCAGGCTTTCCAGGGCTTGTTGCCTTTCATGGCGGATGGTTTCACATTCCTGGCGCAGTCTATTGGCTTCGCCTTTGTGTTTCCAGCGGCCCTCGTAGAGGCCGATCAGGTAGCCGAGCAAGAAGACGATGACGGAAATGCCGATAACAGACCCGTTCAGGTTCATCCCCGTTTACTCCTTTTGACAAACCGGACAAAAATGCGTTCCGCGCTGGGCGATGCGGATCTTGCCAATGGGGGTGTTGCATTGGCGGCAGGGCTGCCCTTCGCGCCCGTACACGTTTAGGTATTGCTGATAGTTTCCGCCGCGGTAGATCCAGTCTATGCTGGTGCCGTTGTGGGCAATGCCGGCAGCCAGGACCTCGCGGATGGCGGATAGCAGGCGGTCGGCTTCGGCGGGCGTGAGGCTGGCGGCTGGGCGCAAGGGGTGCAGCTGTGCCCGGTACAGGGCTTCGTCGGCGTAGATGTTACCAATGCCGGCCAGAAAACGCTGCTCGAGGAGCAGGGCTTTGAGTGCGCGGCGGCGCTGGGTAAGCATGGCGTGGAAGCGCGCCGGGGTCAGGGCAGGATCGTCGGGTTCGGGGCCCAGCTTCCCCAGGATGCGCTGCGGCGCATCGGTGAGCCAGATGCGGCCAAATTTGCGGGTGTCGTTGAAGGCCAGCCAATGCCCGTCGTCCAGTTGCAGGCGCAGGCGATCGTGGGTCGCGGCTGCGGTTGCCGGCGGTTGCAGCCGCAGATCGCCGCTCATGCGCAGGTGGACGAGCAGGGTGTCGTGTGAGAGCCTCAGCCGCAGGTATTTCCCGCGCCGATCGGCCTGCCGGATGCGCTGCCCCTGGATGCGGGCGGGAAAATCTTCCGGAACGGGCTCTGCGATGGTCTTTTCCCAGAGAATTTCAACGCGCTGGACGGTGCGGCCAAGCAGCGCGGGGCGCAGGCTGCGGACGATGGTCTCTACTTCGGGCAGTTCGGGCATTATTCGTTGAACATTTCTCCTACGCTGCGGCCTTCGTGGGCGCGCAGGATAACTTCGGCCAGCATGGGGGCGACTGAAACGATGGTCAGGCGGTCTGCGATGGGTTGGCGCTTCTCGGGCGGGATGGGGATGGTGTCGGTGGTGATGATGCCCTTGATGGGCAGCTGGCTCAGGCGTTCGGCGGCATTGCGCGAGAGGACAGGGTGCGTGAAGACCAGGTAGATATCGCGGGCGCCGTGTTTTTTGGCCGTTTGCACGGCCTGGGCGATGGAGCCGCCGGTATCGACCTCGTCATCTACAACCAGCACATCGCGCCCGGCTACCTCGCCGATGATGGTCATGGCCTGGGCTTTGGCGTCGTTTCCCTGCCGGCGTTTTTCAATGAAGGCGATGGGCGTGCCCAGGGCTTCGGCAAAGTTGCGTCCTTTTTTGGCAAAACCCAGGTCTACGCTGAGGACGACGGGGTTGTGCAAGGTGGGCAGCAGCTGGCTGTGGATGTGCTCGATCAGCAGGTGAAAGGCGGTGAGGACATCGCCAGGGATGGAGAAGAAGCCCTGGATCTGCCCGGCGTGGGGGTCGATGGTCATGTAGCGGTCGGCGCCGGCTACTTCAATCATATCGGCTACCAGGCGGGCGGTGATCGGCACGCGGGGCTGATCTTTTTTGTCGGAGCGGGCGTAAGCCAGATAGGGCACCACGGCGGTGATGCGAGCGGCGGAATCGAGCCGCAGGGTTTGCAGGGTGATGAGCAACTCCATCAGGTTGTGTTGCACGGGGGCGCTGGTGGTCTGGATGACGTACACATCCTGGCCGCGCACGCTGCTGTGCAGTTTGACAAAGAGGTTGTCGTTGGGAAAGAGGATGACATCGTGTGAGCAAACGTTCAGTTGCAAGTAGTCGGCGATCTTTTGGGCCAGGTCGCGGGAGGCGGTGCCGGCGTAGATTTTGATATCGCCGTAGATTTTCATTTCGTGGGAATGGCGAGGAGCGGCCATAGGGGGTTACACCTGTTTCCATTCCGAGCGCAGGACGCTCATGATGAGGACATCGTGATAGCGGTGGTTGGCGTAATGCGCCTGCCGCAGACGACCTTCGTGCACGAAGCCGATCTTTTCGTAGGCGCGGATGGCGCGCGGGTTGTTGGCGTAAACGCGCAGGAAGATGCGGTTGAGGTTGAGTTCGGCAAAGGCGTGGTCGATCAGCAGGCGCAGGGCTTCACCGCCGTAGCCCCGGTTCCAGAAGGATTTTTCGCCGATGACGATGCCGACCTCGGCCTGGCGGATTTTCCAGTCGATCCCGTGCAGGCTCAGGTTGCCGATGGGCAGCCAGCCGTCGTTTTGAGCCACTTCGATCATTAGCGGGCGTTCGTGGAGGGGGCGCCGGGCCAGGCCAGCGAACCATTCTTCCTCCTGCCAGAGAGACAGCGGCCAGTCGATGGTCAGGCCGGCGATCACTTCGGGGTCGTTCAGCCAGCGGACGAAGTGAGGCAGGTCGTTTTTTTCTATGGCGCGCAGGCGCAGGTTTTTTCCGTGGATCATGTTGTTGCCCGCGTGCTAGAGAGGATGGCTTCGGCGGCGGCGCGCGGCGACAGGCGGCGGGCGACCAGGTCGTCGAGGATGCGTTCGAAGGTCTCGGGCGGGACGCGTTGGCGCAGCTGGCGGATCAGGGTTTCGCGCAGGAGGTCTTCCAGCTCCGCCTGCAGGCGAACGCGGTTGCGTTTGTCCCAGTCGCCGTTTTCGCGCAGGTGTTGGGCGTGTTTCTCTATGGCCTCTACCAGTTCGGGGACGCCCGTCCCCTGGGTGGCGACCGTGCGCTGGATGGGCGGGATCCAGGTTTCGATGTCGGAGGTCATAGGGGCGTCCACCACCATGGATTTGCCGTGATGCCGGAAGACGCGCCGCACCGGATGCGCCAGTTCCAACATGCCGCGCAGGGCGCGTTCGGTGTTTTCTACGCCCGGTCGGTCGGCTTTGTTGACGACCAGGATGTCGGCGATTTCCAAGATGCCGGCCTTGATGGCCTGCACGTCATCGCCCAGGCCGGGCGCTTCGACGACCAGGGTGGTGTGCGCCAGTTTGGCGATATCGACCTCTGCCTGACCGGCGCCGACGGTTTCGATCAGGATGACCTCGTAGCCGGCGGCATCGAAGGCCTGCACCACGCGAGCGGTGGCCTGGGCCAGGCCGCCGAGGGAGCCGCGCGAGGCCATTGAGCGGATGAAAACTCCTGGGTCGCCGGAGAGATCGCGCATGCGCACGCGGTCGCCAAGGACGGCGCCGCCGGTGAAAGGGCTGGAGGGATCCACGGCGACAATGGCGACCTTGCGCTGGTGGTGTTGGCGGTAGTGGAGCGCGATGCTGTTGACGAGAGAAGATTTTCCTGTGCCGGGGGCGCCGGTGACACCAATTAAAAAGGCTTTGCCAGTGTGGGGGAAAAGGGCGTCCAGTTCAGCAAAGCCGCGCGGGTCTTCGTTCTCTATCCAGGTTAACAGGCGCGCCAGCGCGCGTCGGTTGCCAGCGAGGATGGATTCTGCCAGCCTCATCAATGCGGCTCCTGAGCAAATTTGGCCTGCATGGCGGTGCGGATGTCTTCTACAATCGCCTCTGTGGAGGCGCCGGGCCCGTACACGCCACTGACGCCCATTTCACGCAGGGCGGGCATGTCGTCGTCTGGAATGATGCCGCCGACGAAGACGAGCACGTCGTCTAACCCGTTGGCGCGCAACAGGTCCAGGATGCGCGGCACCAGCGCCATGTGCGCGCCGGAGAGAATGGACAAGCCCACCACGTCCACATCTTCCTGGAGGGCCGCCTCTGCGATCATCTCTGGCGTCTGGCGCAGGCCGGTGTAAATGACTTCCATGCCGGCGTCGCGTAACGCGCGGGCGACGACTTTGGCGCCGCGATCGTGGCCGTCCAGGCCGGGTTTGGCGATCAGAACACGGATTTTGCGCTCACTCATGGATTCGCTCCTTCAGCAGAGACTTGGGCAGAAAATTGCAATGCGATTATACTATAGGGATACCTACATTATACATTTGACGGAGTTATGCTATACTGAAACCATGGCCGAGAAGCAGGCTTTCCCTCCACCCGATTGGCTGACCCTGACCGATACGCTCCGCGAAGGATTCGCTCCGCTGGCGGTGATCGGAGCGCAAATCTTGTATGCCGGCGCGCCCTTGCTGCGCCTTTTTTGGCCGGAAGAGCAGGTGTATCGCCTGGCTGCCGCGCTGGAGGCTGGCCCTGGGCAGGCGCAAGAAGAGGAGAAAAAGGCATGAACTGGTATGCGCTCGTCGGTTTTGTCATCGTGGCGCTGGCTGCAGGACTGATCATCTTCCTGGCCTTTTTTCTGCAGCGCAAAACGCACTGGCGCGAAATCCCTGTGATCAAGGGGCTGAAGCGGCAGGTCGGTTTGTCGGTGGAGGATGGACGTCAATTGCATTTTGCTATCGGGCGCGGTAACCTGCTGACCCCCGACAGCATGGCCTCGCTGACGGCCTTAAGCGCGTTCGACCAGGTGGTCCGCAGCACCGCCCACGCCGACCGCCCTCCGGTCGTCTCCAGCGGAGATGGCGCCTTGAGCATTCTCTCGCAAAGCACCATCTTCAGCGCTTCCGGTTCGCGCACGGCCTTTGTGCAGGGTCGGCTGGCCGGGTTGACGCCTTTTTCTTATGTGGCCGGTTCCCTGCAAGATGCGCGCAACCCGGATGTGGCGGCTAATGTGCTGATCGGTCACTTCGGGCTGGAGATCGCCCTCCTCACGGAGGCCGCTGAACGCGCGGGCACGTTTGTTATGGCGGGCAGCGACGATTTGGCCGCCCAGGCGGTCGCTTATGCGGCCTCGGCGCAGCCGCTGATTGGTGAAGAATTGTACGTCGTCGGCGCTTATCTAAGCGATAACCCCGTGTATCAGGCCAGCGTCAAAGTGCAAGACATCTATCGCTGGTTGATCGTCGTCATCCTGGTAGCAGGAGCTCTTTTGAACCTGGCAGGCATCTTGTGAAAAACAAAGGTCTCTTTTCCGTTGCTATCGCCATCGCAGTGGGCACGTTGATCTTGCTGGGCTATTTTGCCGATCGTCCCTTGCTGGTTGCCTTGCGTGTGACCTTCGTCCAGTGGGCGATTTTGCTGACAGCCCTGGCCGTGTTCATTGGCGTGATCAACCTGATGGTTGTCCACATGAGCCGCCTGGGGCAAAAAAAGGGCGGCATCAGCAGCATGGCCTTGCTGCTGGGCTTGCTCTTCAGCCTGGGGATCGGGCTGGTCTTCGGCCCACAACACCCGTTTTCGCAGGCCCTGTTCGATGCTGTCGTCCTTCCGGGTGAAGCCAGCCTGCTGGCGGTTCTGTCCATCTCATTGTTGTACGCCGCCATTCGTTTGCTGCACCGGCGTACAGACCTGATCAGCCTGATCTTTGTCGCCACCCTGGTGCTGGTACTGTTGGGCTTTGTGCCCATGCCCTTTGGCGAGATCCCTGTTTTGGGCGATTTCCTGCGCCCATACATCACCCAGGTGCTGGCTGCTGCGGGCGCGCGAGGCATCTTGCTCGGCGTAGCGCTGGGGACGTTGACGACCGGTTTGCGCATCCTGATGGGCGTCGACCGCCCCTACGGAGGACGCTGATGGCTGAACAACGTTGCCCGATGTGTGGGTTGTCCAACCCGGCTGGCGTTGAGGTTTGTGAACATTGCGGCGCGCGTCTGAAGCCTCTGCTGCGCGAGTCACCAGATAACACACCGATCCGCCCGGGTGAAGCGCCAGTTGACAAAGATACCCACGAATTCGAAGACACCGATTTCTTGCGGCAGATGCGGGAGAAACCGCCCATTCATCCGGGAGACCTGCCTCAACCACAGGAAACTAGCGAACTGGAACACACCCTGCCCGCCTGGCTGCGGCGTTTGCGCGGGACTGCCGGGGCAGAAGAAGCGGAAGCGCCGGCGGCTGCGGCCGCCGACCGACAACCCGAGCCGCCGGCAGAACCCGAACCGCAGGCCGCCAACGGCACAGTGTCCGACTGGCTGGCCGACTTGACCCAGGCGGAAGACGAAACCGGCGAACTGCCGGATTGGCTGGCGGAACTGGGCAGCGCAGCAACGGGGGAGCCTGCCGCCGCCGAGACGACGGAATCCGAACCGGCCCCGGCGGGCGGTGACCTGCCGGACTGGCTCTCCGGCCTGAGCGCGGACGAACCCGCCGCCGCAGCGCCCGCCGCCGAGACGACGGAATCCGAACCGGCCCCGGCGGGCGGTGATCTGCCGGACTGGCTCTCCGGCCTGAGCGCGGACGAACCC
>WGAD01000110.1 GCA_015489255.1 Anaerolineales bacterium
CAAATTCCGTATCGCGCTCTTCGACCGTTGTTTCCTGGTCGCTGACCTGTGAGAAGATCTTCGCCATGGCCGGCAAGCCGATGCGCAATTTGGCTTGCAAAGGCAGCACTTTGAAAGCCAGGTCGCCAACGCCCGCCAGCGCGCCAAAGTTCTTCAGCGAGTCGGCAAAGGTGGCGCGCCCGGCGCGCAAAGCCAAACCACGCCCGCCGCGCGGGCCATACATTTCTTCCAGCGCAATCCCCAGCATAGACAAGGTGGAGAAATCGAATTCTTTTTCCAGGTTGTCTGCCGGGTAATTGTCAATCAGATCCGACAAATTGGCGAGGTTCAAAATGGCGTTGACGCCGTTCTTGCCCATCACGTCTTCCAACGCCTTGATGATAATCAGGCCAAATTTGTTCGGATAGTACAAACCACTCGGTTGAATCTGCTCCATGCTTACTCCGCCTTAGATGAGTTTTTCCAAATCTTCAACCGCACGACGCATGTCGAGGAAGATCAGGCCGAGCTTGGCCTGCTCACGCGCAAGCGCTGTGAGCACCGCTTCCTCACCAATCGCCATCAGCACCACGTACCCCTTCTGGCCTTTGATATAAACTTGCTCCAATGAGCCGCGGCCCAATTCAGAGGCAATCCGTTCACCCAGGGAAAGCATGGCCGCCGACATCGCAGAAACCCGATCCTCTTCCACGCCTTGCGGCAAGGCCGAGGCAATGCTCAGGCCGTCCACGCTGACGATCGCCGAGGCCTCGATGTCTGGAGAAGAGGCCTGCAATTCCCGCAGGCGATCCACCATTTGTTGCGTGCGTGACTTGCTCAAACCGCACCTCCTTAATGGAATCCTTTCATTTCATCTTCATAACAAGACTTATTTAAGCACACAGATGCACAAGTGTCAAGCACAATCGCGCTGCCAGCACCTTACAGTGTATTTACACGCATAATTGCCTGTTTTCCTCCATCGCCCGCAGCTTGTGGTATATTTTGCCCCATGAGAACCCTCTTTCGTTTGATCAGCCTGATACTGGCGCTTGTCGCAGCCTTTTTTGGCGCCTTGCAACCCGTTCGCGGGCAGCCAGAAACGCCAGACGGGCAGGAGTGGTTGCCCCTCTGCCCGCCCGAGGCAGCCTACCAGATCGCCACGGAAGAATGCCTGATGCTCGGGCCGGCGGCGCGCCTGCAGGCGCGGGTGGCAGACGGCGTCCCCTACCCCGAACCGGCCCTGCCCATCTACAAACCAGACTACGACCTGACGCGCGTCCCTTACGCCTACTTTCGGGTGGACGCCAACGGAACGGCGCTCTACCCCACCCTGGCAGACGCCCAGGCCAAAGCCGGTATTTCGCGTTATCTGGAACCTGGGCTGGTGTATGTAACCTACATCAACCGGGTGGACACCGGCAAGGGCATCTATTACCAGCTGCCCAGCGGAGAGTGGATGGCCGGCGAGGGGTCGCGGGTCTCCTACTCGGATTTCCAGGGTTACCTGCTCTCCAGTATGCCGCGCTACCCCTTCGGCTGGGTGTTGGAAACCATCCCCGTACGCAACGCCCCGGGGTACGATGCCCCCCAGGTCGACACGCTCTACCGCTTCAACCTGGTGCAAGTCTATGAACGGCGCGTGGTCAACGGCAGCGAATGGGACCTCATCGGCCCCAATCGGTGGATAGAAGGCCGCAAAGTCGGCCTGGTGATCCCCGCCCAGGCTCCGCCCGAGGGCGTGGACAACGGGCGCTGGATAGAAGTCAACCTGGAAGAACAAACCCTGGCCGTTTACCAGGACAACCGCATGGTCTTTGCCACGCTCATCGCCAGCGGGGTAGAGCCTTACTGGACGCAGCCCGGTCTCTTTCAGATTTACGAGAAGAAGGAAACGGAAGACATGAGCGGCGCTTTCGAGGCCGACCGCTCCGATTATTACTACTTGCAAAACGTCCCCTGGACCATGTACTACGACCAGGCCCGCGCACTGCACGGCACCTATTGGCACACCAACCTCGGCTACCCGCAATCTCACGGCTGCGTCAACCTGTCGGTCGGCGATGCCCGCTGGCTTTTCGACTGGGCGCAAGAGGGCGATTGGGTCTGGGTGCACGATCCCAGCGGGCGCACCCCCACCGATCCGGCCCTTTACGGCGCTGGCGGCGCCTGAAACCTGCGTCCCCGCCGGCAAGAATTGCCCAAAAAACGGGCGTCAATTCCTTGACGCCCGTTTGTCCTTATGGTAAACTACCGCCCGCAAGAAACCAATGGTCCCGTGGTGTAGCGGTTAACATGCAGCCCTGTCAAGGCTGAGATCGCGGGTTCGAATCCCGTCGGGGCCGCCAGCAGAGAACGCCAGCTCGGCGTTCTCTTTTTTCTTTCAGCCAACGCCTCATACAGCCAGCAGGCGGACGAGCAGCCGCCGCCGGTGGGGACGAGCGCGGTGTTCGAAGAGATAGACGCCCTGCCAGGTGCCCAGCGTCAGTTTGCCGCCCTCGATCGGGATGGTGAGGCTGTGCCCGGTCAGCATGGCGCGGATGTGAGAGGTGGCGTCATCCGCGCCTTCCAGCGTGTGGGTGAACCAGTCTTGCCCTGCGGGGACGGCCCGCTCCATCCAGGCTTCCAGGTCGGCGCGGGCGGTGGGGTCCCAGTTTTCGTTCAGGGTCAGCGAGGCGCTGGTGTGCGGCAAAAAGAGCACGCAAAGCCCCTCGTCTGCGCCCCAGGCGTCCAGCTGCGCTTGCAAGCGCGCGGTCAGGTCGTAGAGTCCTTTGCCGTGCGTCGAGATGTCCAGGGTCGTTTTGTGCCACTTCATTTCAGGTATTTATCAAACCAGCGGACGATATGATTCAGGCGGGCGATGCGCCGGTCGGTGCGCCCGACGCGTGAAAGGCCGTGCGGCGAATCCGGGAAACGGACGAATTCGCTCTCAACGCCCATGCGCCGCAGCGCAACGAAGGCCTGCTCGCCTTGTTCGATCGGGCAGCGGTGGTCTTGTTCGCTGTGGATGATCAGAGTCGGCGTTTTGGCCGCGCCCAGATATTTAAGCGGCGAGCGCGCCCACAGTTTTTCCAGGTTGTCGTCGAGGAAAGGTGCGCCCGCGCCAACCGGCTTTTCGAACACCCAGTTAAAATCGCTGCTACCCCACATGCTGATCATATTGCTGACCACCCGCTGGGCTACCGCCGCACGGAAGCGATCGGTATGGCCGATGATCCAGAGCGTCATATAACCGCCATAAGAACCGCCGGTGACGCCCATGCGCGCTGGGTCGATGTAAGGCTGTTTTTCTACGTAGTCGGTAAAGGTCATCAGATCATCGTAATCTACCGTGCCCCAGGCTTCCCAAATGGCACCGGCGTGGGCTTCGCCATAGCCC
>WGAD01000111.1 GCA_015489255.1 Anaerolineales bacterium
ATCTGGCTGAGTACCAGATCGCCGCTGAGGTGGCCGTAGCGGTCGTTGATTTGCTTGAAATTGTCCAGGTCGAAGATCATCAGGCTGAAAGGATGTTGACTTTCCTGGTATTGCTGAAACAATTTTTGCCCGGCCAGGTTGAGAAAACGATGGTTGTATGTGTTGGTCAGGTCGTCGCGGATGACCAGGTTTTGCATTTCGTGCAAAAGGCGGATTTTTGAAAGCGCCAACGATATCTGATTGGCAACCTGCTGTCCACGGGTGATGTCTTGTTCGCTGAAGGTGCGGGGGGTTGTGTAGCCGACGACGAGCAGGCCGAGCATGTGGTTTTCGGCCAGCAGAGGCAGCATCAAGTAGGAGTGGATTTCGCTGGCGGGCTGGGTCAGGATTTGGGGGGTGCGCGACTGAAAGACGGTGGCCGGCAGGCACTCCAGGGATTGGCGGGCTTCCTCTTCGGGTATGGTGGAAGCCAGGATGCGCAGCTGGACATCGGCGCGATCGAGGATGATGGAATGGGAGGCGGCCAGCAGCGCGGCGGTTTGGTCGGCGAGCGTGCACAGAATGTCGGATTCGTTTTGCCCGGAAAGGATGGTGCGCGTGATTTGGTTAAGCCCGTCCAGAAAGCGGTTTTGCTGGCGCAGGTTTTCCGAGTCGGTGCGGCTTTGGGTGATGTCGCGCAGGTAGAGCAGCTTCAGGTCGGGGGCGTTTTTGATATCTGTGGTGGTGACCTGGAACCAGCGGTTGCCGAGGCGGATGACGGTCAGGTTCAGGTGCAGGGATTCGGCGGCTTGGGGGCAGACCGCTGCCAGGGGTTCGCCCGGCAGGGCGCTGAGCGGGCGTTCGAAGATGCGGGCGATGGCGGCGTTGGCCTGCAAGATGGCGGTGGTGTGGATGTTGAAGACCAGGATCCCGTCTTGAATGGTGTTGAGGATGGTCTCGGCGGCGATGGGGATGATATCGAGCAGGCGGTAGCGAAAGATGCCGATCACCAGGATCAGGCCGCTGGTCAGCAGGCCGAAGACGGTCAGGTCCAGGCCGGGGATGGGTTCTTTGCCCATCAGGTACAGCAAATTGACTGACCAGGCGGGCAAAATGCCGATCAACAAGATGGCGGCCTGCGTCCGGTTGGTGCGCAAGGTGCGGATCCCCTGGTGGACGAGCGGCAGGCTGCCGATGAACAGCAGCACGTAGCTGTAGGCAGCGTGGACCCAGAACCACCAGCCGTATGTTGGCCGTGAGACGATGAACCCGTTGTAACTGTAGAAGTGATATTCTCGCCAGACCAGATGATGATATTCGTTGGTCAGCACCAGGATCAGGGTGAGCGTGGGGATGGCCCAGATCAGGGCGTAGAAGCGGGTGGCGAACTGGTGCCGCTGCCCCACATAGGTGATGCCGAAGAGAAACCAGGAGGGAGCGCTGACTACAATGCCAAAGTAGGCCAGTTTGCCGAAGACGATTTGCAGTTCCAGCGGGGCGGCGAGCAGCTCCAGGGTGTAGAAGAAGCTCCAGGTGAAGGTGGCCGTCATCAGGACGGAGAGCTGTAAAGCGCCGTTGATGCGTCGTCTTTGAAAGGCATAGACTGCCACACCCGCTGAAATGACCGCGGCGATGGCGGTCAGCACGGCGTAGGGGTTGGGTTGAACCCAGGCGAACATATCAGCTTTCCAGCAACCCGAGCACAACGGGCAGCAATTGTTTCTTGCGCGAAACGACGCCTTCGGCCAGGCGGGTTCCGTCTGGTTGACGCGGATAAGGGAGGTCATTGAGTTCGCCGGGTTCGTGGACGCCCAGCAGCCGACTGGAGCCGCGCACTACGTCGGTGATGAGCATCAAGGCGAAATCCAGTCCGCGCTCGGAACGCAGCCTTTCCAGGGCGCTGGTCAGGGGTTGAATGTGTTCGTTCACTTGCAGGAGATCAGTGACCTCAGCCTGCGAGATGGCAAAGCGGTATCCGCCGGCTTCGTAGATTTTCATGTCGGTGCGGACGATTTCTTCTGGCGAGCGGGAACTGAGGCCGGCGCCGGCGCTGAGGATCTGCCGCCCGTAAGATTCGATCGTTTCGCCGGCCAGCGGGCCGCTGCGCAGGAAGGCCCACCGTCCGAGCCGTTCAGCAGCCAGGCGGTCACGGGCGGTGGTCGTGGGGGAGGTCAACAGCAGGGTGTCGGAAAGCAGGCCGGCCAGCAACACACCGGCGATCGCCGGTGTGTTGCTGGCCGGCCTGCTTTCCGACA
>WGAD01000112.1 GCA_015489255.1 Anaerolineales bacterium
AGATTACCTCGCGCTGCACATCGTCGGCGGCGACCAGGCCCTGGCCACAGAAATTGCCGCTCTCGCGCCACAGGTCATCAAATTCCGCCTGGAAGTCAAAACCGTTGCCTCGCTGCCAAACGACGCCTCACCCATCCGCGATGAACGCAACTGGGATTAAAAAGCCCCCTCACTAAAACAAAAAAAGCGCCATGCCCTGGCGCTTTTTTTGTTGTGATGAACAATCGTGTTTAATACTCAATCACCCGGGGCAATTCCCTGGCTTGCTCTACCCAGAAAGCGACCTGCCGCCGCGAAGGAAGTTGGCGTACCAATTCTTTTTCTGCATTGACCTCCACCAGCTTAGCGTACAGATTGTCCGGATTGCGTTGTGCCAGTTCCACCACGGTGTTCACGCCGGCCTGTTCCAGCAATTGCCCATATTCCGAACCGATACCGCGAATGCGGTACAGGTCCGCTGCGTTGACCCAATTGAGGATCAAATCCGGGGAAATGCCAGTGGCTTCTGCCAGTTCGCGCCGGCCCTGGGGAGTGGCGCCTTTTTTCAGCAATGCATCGGTGCTGCGCACGCCGGCAGCTTGCAATTTTTCTGCATAGACGGGGCCTATGCCCTCAACGTATTCCAATTTTGCCATCGTTCTCTACTCCTTCCTGACAAAAAACAGCAACCAGGCTGGCTTCTTTCATCTCTATTCATTCGCCAGCGGCCCGGAACAGGCCTTCCTGGCTGCAAACCTTGGCATCATGGTTTTTATATCACAAATTCTGTGCAGCGGCCTTCCCCCAAAGGGACTAAGGCAATGGTCAATCGTAGATTTCCCATTGCCCCAGTCCCAACAAAGCCGCCAAGGCTTCAGGCGGCAGCTCCTCCAGCGGCGGAGCCTTCTCCTCCGGAGACGTTTCGGCCCGTTCGCGCAGCGCCCGCCACAGCAGGCGGCGCTCTTCGTCGCGCACCACCAGATCGTCCAGGGTGGCCGCAGCCAGCAGCCGTTCGCCCGTCGTGTAGAAGAAGGCAAATCGCCGCCAGCGGTTGGCGCGTATCGGGTGCGGCAATCGCTCCAGGGCACCGATCTGAATTTTGTAATACTCTTCATGTGCCCGCGGATGTTCCGGTTCGTCGCGTAGCAGTTCCAGACGGGTGGTCAATTCATACCCCATCACCGGCGCCGTGAACAGGATCTGCCCGCCTTCTTCCGGCCCAAAGGCCGAGCGCGGCTGGTAAAAGGCCAACGCATCCACGGCCACCACCTTCGGCGCCCGCGCAAAGGGAATGCGATACCACCCCAGCAAGCGCGCCAGATCACGATCGCGACGTTGCGGCCATACGCACACCATCACCAGGTCGCTTTCTTGCACCATAACCTCCCCTCAAGGCTGCAAAAACGCTCGCAGCCACTGTGTGTATGTTGTGGCCTCGTTCAGGTAAGGGAAATGCCCGGCCCCGTGCAGGGTTTGCACCTCAGCTGTGGGGTAAGTCTCGCGCAGGGCTGCCCGCAGCGAGGCTTCCACCAGGGGGTCGTTATCTGCTTCGATGATCAACAAGGGCAAGGAGGTCGCTTCTGCCGGTGCGAATGGTTCAATCACCGCTTTGGCTCGGGCGATCACCTGCGCCTTGCTCATTCGGCCCGACGCCTGTTCCAGCAAATACGCCAGCACCAGTTCAGAATAGCCCGCCGCCGGGTAAATGTCGTCTGTAAAGCTCTGTCGGAAAACGCGCATCACCGCCCATTCGGGCAAAAAAGGCAAAAGAGCGATGATCTTTTCGTTTTTTGCGCGCAGCACGTCGTTGGGGGGAAAGGTGTTTGCCAGCACCACTTTGTCCAAGCGGTCCGGGTGCGTCTGCATCAGGTATTGCGCCAGATAACCGCCCAGCGAAGACCCAACGACATGCGTCCGCCGGATACCTTCAGCGTCCAGAATGGCAATGACCCCTTTGCTCATCGCCTCCAGGGTATCCGCTGGCGGGTAGGTGAGGCTGATGACGCGGTAATCTGGCATCAAAGCCAGCATTTGCTGCCACCAGATGTCATACGCGCCGGTCATCCCGTGCAAAAAGAGGACGGTTTCTTCTCCCTCGCCCAGGACGAGGTATTCCCAATCCAATCCGTCCACTTGAACGTGTTGCAACGGATAATCAGCGCGAAAATCCAGCAAGGATTGACGCACATCTTCCGGCACTTGGGCAGAGAGCTCGGCGAAGGAACGTTGTGGCGGCGGCCAGAAGAAAACCGCCAGTGCCGCAAGCACAAACAGACTGATCGCTATCCTCGTTCTGGTCACATGGCACCGCCTTTCCCGTTTTTTCTCACTATAGCACAACTTGCCTCCAGGCCAAGCCGCCCTCATTATAAATTTTTTACAAAAGTACGTTGACAGCCCTCTCAACCTTTGCTACACTAATTGTACATTTGTCAGACAACTTCAAAGGACCCTCGCATGGCTACCTTGCTGATCAAACACGCTTATCTTGTGACCATGGACGACCACCGCCGCGAGATCGCCGATGGTGGTCTTTTCATTCGTGATGGCTTTATTGAACAGGTTGGGCCAACCGCCGAGCTGCCGCAGACAGCCGATGAAGTGCTGGATTTAAGCGGGCATATCGTCTTGCCCGGCCTGGTCAACACCCACCACCACTTCTACCAAACCCTGACGCGCGTCGTCCCCGCAGCCCAGGATGCCAACCTGTTCAACTGGCTGAAAACGCTCTACCCCATCTGGGCGCGGCTGACCCCTGAAGCCATCCGGGTGTCCACCCAAACGGCGCTCACCGAACTGGCGCTTTCGGGCTGCACCACGGCTTCCGATCATTTGTACCTCTTCCCCAACGGCGCCAAGCTCGATGATGAGATCCTGGCCGCCCGAGAAGTGGGGCTGCGGTTGCACGCTTCACGCGGCTCCATGTCGCTCAGCGAAAAAGACGGCGGCCTGCCGCCGGACAGCGTGGTGGACGATGAAGAAACCATCCTGCGCGACAGCCAGCGCCTGATCGAAACCTACCACGACCCCAACCCGGGTTCGTTCACACAAATTGTGCTGGCGCCTTGCTCTCCCTTCAGCGTCACCGGAGATCTGATGCGCGAATCAGCCGCCCTGGCACGGCAATACGG
>WGAD01000113.1 GCA_015489255.1 Anaerolineales bacterium
ATCGAGGTCAAAGGCGACGATGCTGCCCGGATACGGGGCGGCAAAGGCGACTTTGCGCGGCTGGGTATCGGCGTTGATGAAGGTGGTGATGAAAAAACTTTCGCCGGTCAGGGCGCGCTTCAGGCCTTTGAGCAGGCCGCCGCCGGTGCCGGTTTGCATCTGGATGCCAGTTTCCATGTACGTCATCGTGCCGGCCTCCGCCTGCACGCCCTCGCCCGGGTCGAGGGTCACTTCCACCAGCTGCAATTCCTCGCCGTAAACGGTGTAATCGAGCACATCGGCCATCGTTCTCTCCTTTTCTGGTTTGCGTTGGGAACGGACATTTCATTGTACCCGATCTCCGTCGGCGGGGCATGGGGGTATAATCGCCCCATGCGATCCATTTACGATTTAAGCCTTTCGGAGCTGCAAACGCAGCTGGCCGCCTGGGGCTACCCGGCCTATCGCGCCCGCCAAATCTGGCAGGGGTTGTACCGCAACCTGTGGGCAGCCCCGGCGGATTTTCACGTTTTGCCCGCCGCCCTGCGGGCGCAGCTGGCGGAAGCCTACCGCTGGCAGCCGCTCGCGCCGGTGACCGAACTGCGTTCCGCCGATGGCCAAACGGTGAAAACGCTCTTCCGCCTGGCCGATGGCCGCCAAATTGAAACCGTGCTGATGAAATACGGCGATCCGGCCGCCGAGGTGCCGCCGCGCCGCAAGCGGCGGCGCACGTTGTGCATCTCCACCCAGGCCGGCTGCGCCATGGGCTGCACCTTTTGCGCCACCGGGCAAATGGGCTTTCAGCGTCACCTGACCGCCGGCGAGATCGTCGCCCAGGTGATCCGCTTCGCCCGGCAGCTGGCGCAACAGGGCGAGCGGCTGACCAACGTGGTTTTGATGGGCATGGGCGAACCGCTGCACAATTACGAGAACACCCTGCAAGCCATCGACCGGCTCAACGATTCGCAGGGCTTCGCCTTTGGCGCGCGGCGGTTCACCCTCTCCACCGTTGGCCTGGTGCCCGCTATCCGCCGTTTTGCCGCCGAAAAGCGCCAGGTGGGGCTGGCGGTTTCCCTGCACGCGGCGGACGACGATCTGCGCGCCCGCATGTTGCCGATCGCCCGCCGTTACCCCCTGGCGGAGCTGATGGCCGCCCTGCGTGAATACGCCGCCCAAACCCGCCGCCGGGTGACCTTTGAATGGGCGCTGGTGGAGGGCGTCAACGACAGCCCGCAGCAAGCGCGGCAACTGGCGGCCCTCTTATCGGGGTTGCTGGCACACGTCAACCTGATCCCGCTCAATCCGACGGCAGGCTTTGCCGGGCGCGGCTCTTCGGCCCGCCGGGTGCGCGCCTTCGCCGCCGTTTTGGAAGAGGCGAAAATTCCGGTCACCGTGCGCCTGCGGCGCGGGGTAGACATCCAGGCCGGCTGCGGGCAGCTCGCCAGCCGCACCCAACCGACCGCCAAACCAGACGCCTATTCCTGAAAACCGCTGGCGTAGAGGGCGGCGTATCGTCCGCCGCGGGCCAGGAGTTCGGTATGGGTGCCGCTTTCCACGATCCGCCCGCCGTGGATGACGACGATGCGGTCCGCGCCGGTGATGGTGGACAGGCGGTGCGCGATGACGAAGGCCGTCCGTCCGCGCAGCAGGCGCTCCAGCGCCCGCTGGATGATCTGCTCCGTTTGCGTGTCCACGCTGGAGGTGGCCTCGTCCAGAATCAGGATGCGGGGATCCGCCAGCAGGGCGCGGGCGAAGGAGATCAACTGCCGCTGCCCGACGGAAAGCATCGCCCCGCCCTCCTCCACCGGCGTCTCGTACCCCTGCCGCAGGCGGGCGATGAAAGCATGTGCGCCCACCGCCCGGGCTGCGGCCTCCACCGCCTCGTCGCTGGCATCCAGCCGCCCGTAGAGGATGTTTTCGCGCACGCTGCCGTTGAAGAGAAACGGCTCTTGCAGCACAATCCCCATCTGCCGCCGTAAAGAAGCCTGCGTCACCTGGCGCAAATCGTAGCCATCCACCAGCACCCGCCCGCTGGTCGGGTCGTGAAAACGCGCCAGCAGCTTGATCAGCGTCGTCTTGCCGGCGCCGGTTTCGCCTACCAGGGCCACCGTTTCGCCTGGGGCAACGCGCAGGTTGATGTCTTCCAGCACCGGCGCAGGGTCGTCGCTGTAATGGAAGGAGACAGCCTCGAAGCGCACCTCGCCGCGGACAGGCGGCAGATCGCGGGCATCGGGGGCATCTTGGACTTCGATAGGCGTATCGAGCAATTGCAAGATGCGCTCTCCGCTGGCCATGGTAGATTGCAAGGTATCGAAGCGGCGGCTCAGGTCGCGGATAGGATCGAAGAAGCGCCCGATGTAGAGCACAAAGGCCACCAGCACACCGGCGGTGATCTCCTCACCCAACACCGCCGCGCCACCCAGCCAGACCACCAGCATGGTGGCGATGGCGCCCAGGACGTCCACCACCGGGGTGAAGAAGGCGGCCACCCGGGCCGCTTCGATCTGCCGCTCCAGGTGATAGCGGCTGACCACCTGGCGGAAAAAGCGGGCGTTGTACGCTTCGCGAGAAAAGGCCTGCACCACCCGCACGCCGTTGATGTTTTCTGCCAGCACCGCGTTGACCCAGGAAACCGCCGCCCGCACGCGGCGGTATTGCTGCCGCGCCACCCGTCGAAAGAGAATGGTCGCCAGGGCCATCAACGGCATGACGGAAAAAGTGAACAACGAAAGACGCAGGTTCATGCTCAGCATGGCGATGATGACGCCAACGATGGCGAAAAGATCGCGGGCGATCGCCAGCACCGCCCAGGTGATGAACTGGCGCAGCGTCCCCACGTCGTTGATGATGCGGGTCAGCACCCGGCCGACGCTGTAGCGGCTGTAGAAGGAAAGGGAAAGGGCCTGCAAGTGTTCGAAGAGCCGGTTGCGCAGGTCGTAGATCACCGATTGGCCGACGTGCGCCATCAAGTTGACGCGCCAGTAGATGAACCCCCACTGGAGAAAGGCCGTTCCCAGGTAGGCCAGCACTGCACTGCGCAAAGCGGCCAGATCGCCGGCGGCCATCCCCTGGTCGATGGCGATCTTGACGAAATACGGCCCGGCCACCGAGGCCGCCGTCGAGCCGAGCATCAGCAAGAGGGAAAAAAGCAGTTTCCCCAAATAGGGGCGGACGAAAGCGCTCAGCCGCCGCGCCACCTGCGGGTTGTAGCCGCGGGCGTAGCGTTCTTCGCTTTGCAGCACATAGGGCGGCGGGGTGATGGTTTCTTGCGTCTTGCGGAAAAGGGACAGCATCAGGCGGCCTCCGGTTGCGGTTCGTCCTTGCGCAATTGCAAATCGTAAATTTGGCGATAAGGCCCCGGGCGGGCGATGAGTTCGGCATGGGTGCCGCGCTGGACGATGCGCCCGGCCTCCATGACCAGGATCAGATCCGCGCGGCGGACGGTGGAGACGCGGTGCGCGATGACGAAGGTCGTCCGCCCGTGCATCAGGCGATCCAGCGCCTGCTGGATGAGGCGCTCGGTGGCCGCGTCCACGCTGGAGGTGGAATCGTCCAGGATGAGGATGCGCGGGTCCATCAGCAGGGCGCGGGCGATGGCGATGCGCTGCCGCTGCCCCCCAGAAAGGGTGATGCCCCGCTCGCCGATGATCGTCTCGTACCCCTGGGGCAAAGCGGTGATGAAATCGTGCGCCTGGGCCGCGCGGGCCGCAGCGACGACCTCTTCCATGCTGGCCTCGGGCCGCCCATAGGCGATGTTGGCGCGGATGGTGTCGGAAAAGAGGAGCGAAGTCTGCAAGACAATGCCAATCTGCCGCCGCAGGGCCGCCAGGTTCAGGTGGCGGACGTCGTAGCCGTCGATCGCCACCGTTCCGCGGCTGGCGTCGTAGAACCGCGGGATCAGGTTGACGAGCGAGGTCTTGCCCGAGCCGGTGCGGCCAATGAGGGCCACCACCTGGTTCGGCTGGACGTGCAAATCGATGCCCTGCAGGGCATTGTGCGGCTCCCCCTCGTAACGCAGCCAGACATCGCGGAAGCGCACCTCGCCGCGCAAAACGCCCGGGTCGCGGGCTTGCGGCGGGGACTGGATGGCGGGTTGGACGTCTAGCACCTCAAAAACGCGCCGCGCGCCAGCGGCGGCCTCGCCAGCCGCGTTGACCAGCCAGGTCAATTGGCGGGCCGGTTCGGCCAGCATCACCAGGTAGGCGTTAAAAGCCACCACCTCCCCCACTGTCATTTCGCCGGCCAGCACCATCCGCCCGCCAAACCAGAGGATCAGCACCGTGCCGATGGTCACCAGCAGGCGGGTGGTGGGCATGACCTTCGACCATTCGCCAATGACGGTGATGCGGGCCTCGTACAAGCGGCGGTTCAGGCGGCGGAAGCGTTCGATTTCGTGTTGTTCGCGGGCGAAGGCGCGCACCACCTGCACTCCGCTGACGTTTTCCTGCAAGCGGGCTGAAAGCGCCCCCAGGGCGTTGTCTACAGCAAAGAACAAGCTGCTGATGCGGCGCCCCAGGTTCACCGTCAGCCAGAAGAGCAAGAGCAAGGGCAAAAGCACCAGGGCGGTCAGGCGTCCGTTGTCCAGCGCCATCAACGTCAGCACGCTGACCAGCAGCAAGACGATGCGCGAAAGCTCCACCAGGTTGCCGCCGGCAAAGCGTTCCACGGCGCGCACGTCTTCGATAGAACGCGAGATCAGCTGCCCGGTTTGGGCGTGGTCGTGGTACGAAAAAGGCAGCCGCTGAACGTGATCGTATAGGCGGTTGCGCAAATCGTACCCGATGTGCGCGGCCACCCATTCGGAAAGGTAACGCTGCAAAAAATTGAGCGCCGCCCGCCCCAGCCCCAGCGCCAGCAAAATCAGGGCGGAACGCAACAGGAAGGCGCGGTCGTCTTGGGCCAGGCCGACGTCAATCACCCCCTGCATGATGTGCGGCCCCAGCAAAGCCAGGCCGGTGGCGGTTAGCAAAAGGGCGGCGTTGAGCAGCAGATAACGGCGGTAAGGCCGGATGATCGGCCACAGGCGCAGGAGATAGCGCACGGCTCACCTCGTCGGTTCATTCATCGCGGGAAAGATAAGTCATCAGCGTTTTTTGCACATCCAGCAAACCTTCGGCGCGCAGGGCATATACCTGTTCGTGGCCGGCGCTGATGGTGATCTGCACCAGGCCGGCCAGGCGCAAAATACGCAGGTGATGCACCAGGGTCGGCGGTCGTAGCCGCAGCTGGCGGGCCAACTCGGTGGCCGTCGCCGGCCGGATGAGCAAAGATTTCAGGATACGCAGTCGGGTCGCATCGGAAAGCGCCTTCAGACGGGAGACGAGATCCTCCGGCACCGGAACGCCGGGCACCAGGTTCACGGATTTCGGGCGCGCGCCGAAGACGAAAACATGCGCCTGGGGGGCCGTTTCGGCGGTAAAGATCAGCGGCGCGCTCCAAAAAGAGGGCGCCAGCGTGATCTCCTCCGCCTTGTCCAGGGCTGCCAGGTGCACCCCGTGCGACAGGCGCACCAGGAGATCGGGCAAAGAGGTCTTTTCGGCCAGCAAGCGGGCGTCCGTCAGCGCGCGCTCCAGGTAAGGAAGGATGCGGGCTTCTTCTTCGTAAAAGAAAACGCGCTGATAGGCCTTCAGCGCCGCCAAATAACGTGCCATGGTCTCTTCCGGCGTCCGCCAGAAAGCGATCAGCGCTTCCAGGGGTTCGTCTTTCAGAGCGTGGCCGTCGTGGCGGTAATGCAGGCGCAGGTATTCGCGGGCTTCTTCGTTCAGTTCCTTTTCGTAGCGCAGCGCCTCCAGGATGGCGGCGGCGGTCTCATCGAGCCGCGGCGGACGGAACAAATGGTCAAAGGCCTCCTCCGGCGGCATGGATTCCAGCACGGCCAAGGCTTCTGCGACCTCCCCCTTTTCGGGCAGGGTTGCCAGCCAGCGCAAGGGGACGAAGACCACTTGCTGGATCTTTTCCACCAGCAACCGATGCGGGTCGTCCAACCGTTGCCGCACGCCAGCGGCCCAGGATGCCCGTAAGCCAAAACGCTTGGGATGGTGCAAAACGTACAAACTGATGAAGAAATCGTAACCGGTGTGCATTTGCCAGCGAATCATCGCGCCTCCTTTTTTAGATAATAATCTAACGTGCGCCAATCGTCAAGCGGGTTAGGAAAAGCAGGTCATTGTCGGCAATTGGTAAAGCGTAGTATAGTAAGAACGTATCGACAGGAAAGGATACCAGAAAAGGAGAGAAGAAATGCGCCTCATGAACCGCAACCCCTTGCGCGCAGCAGCGCTGATGGGCAGTCTGGCGCTGATCCTGGCCCTGACGGCGTGCAACCTGCCCGCGGGCGGAACCGCCGCCCCCTCCGGCGCGGCTGCGGCCCAAACCGCCGCCGCCCAAACTGTGGAGGCCGTGCTGGCTACCCCCTCGGAGCAGGAGCCTGCCACCCAGGCGCCGGCCTCGCCCACCCCCCCCTCCCTGCCGCAA
>WGAD01000114.1 GCA_015489255.1 Anaerolineales bacterium
CTGCCGGAACGACTGGCTTCCATCAGCCTGTCTTTCCTGGTAGACAGCATGACCCGCCAGCGCGGTGGGGTGGCGCCTAACATCGCTTACACCCTGGCGTTGCTGGGCGTGCGTCCCCAGCTGATGGGCACGGTAGGTCGCGATTTTGGCGAATACCGCCAGTGGCTCGAAGCCCGGGGCGTGGATACTTCGCTGGTCAAAGAGATTGAAGGCGAATTCACCGCTTCGTTCTTTGCCACCACCGACCAGGTGAACGCCCAGATCGCCAGTTTCTACCCGGGGGCGATGGCCCACGCGGCCAGCCAGTCGCTGGCGGATCTGCCGCAGAAACCCGACCTGGTGGTCGTTTCGCCCAACGCGCCCGACGCGATGACCCGCCACGCCGCTGAATGTCGTCAGTTGAACATCCCGTATCTTTACGACCCCAGTCAGCAAGTTTTGCGTTTGGATGGCGCTGAACTGGCCCGCGATATGGACGGCGCGCGTTTTCTGTTCGTCAACGACTATGAATACGGCCTGATTTGCAAAAAAACAGGCCGTGATTTGGAAACCATTTTGCAACATGTGGAGACCCTGGTTGTAACGCGCGGCGAAGAGGGCGCCAGCATCTACGCCGACGGGCGCGAAATTCGCATCCCGGCGGCGCCCGCCGAGCGGATCGTGGATCCCACCGGCGTCGGCGATGCCTTCCGCGGCGGTTTTCTGGCCGGTTATGCCCGTGGTTGGGACTGGGAACTCTGCGGCCAGATGGGGGCGCTGGCTGCCGCTTATGTGATCGAACAAAAGGGCACGCAAAACCACGCTTACAGCCGCCACGAGTTTGTTGCTCGCTTCCGGCGTCATTTCGATGACGGAGGCCGTCTCGACGCTTTGCTGTCCAGCTGACCTGGCCGCCCCTTGCGAAAACCATTTCATTTTTTGAAGGAGAAACACATGGAATACGATGTCAAAGACCTGAACCTGGCTGAAGGCGGTCGCCGCCGCATTGAATGGGCCGACCGCGAGATGCCGGTTTTGCGCCAGATCCGCGAGCGCTTCGCCAAGGAACGCCCGCTGGAAGGCGTCCGCATTTCTGCCTGCCTGCACGTAACCACCGAGACCGCCAACCTGATGCGCACCTTGCAGGCCGGCGGCGCCGATGTGGTGTTGGTGGCTTCCAACCCGCTTTCCACCCAGGACGATGTGGCCGCTGCGCTGGTCAACGTGTACGAAATTCCGGTCTTTGCCATCAAAGGCGAAGACAACGCCACCTACTACAAGCACATCGAAGCGGCCATTGCCCACAAACCGCACATCACCATGGACGATGGCGCTGACGTGGTGAGCACGTTGCACCAATCGCACCGCGACTGGCTGCCCAACGTCATCGGCGGCACCGAAGAGACCACCACCGGCGTCATCCGCCTGCGGGCGATGGCGAAGGACGGCGCCTTGGAATTTCCGGTCATCGCCGTCAACGATGCCATGACCAAGCACCTCTTCGACAACCGCTACGGCACGGGGCAATCCACCATCGACGGCATCATCCGCGCTACCAACGTTCTGCTGGCTGGCAAAACCTTCGTGGTGGGCGGTTACGGCTGGTGCGCCCGCGGCCTGGCGATGCGCGCCCGCGGCATGGGCGCCAACGTCATCGTCACCGAAGTGGACCCGATGAAGGCCCTCGAAGCGGTGATGGACGGCTTCCGCGTGATGCCGATGGCCGAAGCCGCCCCGATCGGCGATATCTTCTGCACCCTGACCGGCGATATCAACGTGATTGACAAACACCACTTCGAAATCATGAAAGACGGCGCCATCGTCTCTAACTCTGGCCACTTCAACGTGGAGATCAACATCCCGGCGCTGGAAGAAATGGCAGAAGAAAAACGCCGCGTGCGCCCCTTCGTGGATGCCTACTACCTGCCCGATGGCCGCGTGATCCACATCCTGGGCGAAGGCCGCCTGGTCAACCTGGCTGCCGCCGAAGGCCACCCGGCCAGTGTGATGGACATGTCCTTTGCCAACCAGGCCCTGAGCGCGGAATACATGTATCAGCACGCCAGCGAGCTGAAAAAGACGGTCTACACCGTTCCGGAAGAGATCGACCGCGAGATCGCCCGCCTGAAACTGGAAGCCATGGGCGTGAAGATCGACACCCTGACCGAAGAGCAGATCGAATATCTGAATTCCTGGCAGCACGGCACCTGAACCGTCCGCTGCATTCCCCACGGCGAGGAGACGGCGCCCGTCTCCTCGCTTTCGTTTCTCCCCCAGAAAGAAAACCCATGCTTGCAGAACGAACCAACTTGCGAAACATCGCCATCATCGCCCACGTCGATCACGGCAA
>WGAD01000115.1 GCA_015489255.1 Anaerolineales bacterium
CCGCTCTTCACCCTCTACGCCAACGATGCTGCCCTGAGCGCCGAAGCCAAAGCCCGCGTGCTGGCGGCGCATCATTTCTCCGAAGCGCCGGTGGAACGGCTGCCGCTCTTTTACGAATGATTACCAGCCGCCAAAACCCGCTGATTAAGGAAGTCCGTGCCCTGCGACGCAGCAAGACGCGCCGCGAGCGCGGGCTTTTCCTTATCGAAGGGATTTTTCATGTTGGGGAAGCGGTGGCGGCTGACTGGCCGCTGGAAGCGCTGCTCTACGCTCCCGACTTGCTGACCAGCGACTTTGGCCGAAACCTGGTGCAGGAATATAAAAAGGCCGGCGGCCAGGTGCGGGCGGTGGCGGCAGATGTCTTTGCCAGTCTGACAGAAAAAGAACGCCCGGCCGGCATTCTCGCCATCGGGCGGATGCAGTTTCCCGCCTGGCAGGCGCAGGCTGCGCCGCGGCGCAGCGTGGCGCTGGTCGCCTCGCAAGACCCGGGCAACGTGGGGACGATTTTACGCACGCTGGACGCGGTCGGCGCCGAAGCCTTATTCCTGCTGGACGGCGGCGTCGATCCCTTCCACCCGACGGTGGTGCGCGCCAGCATGGGCGCGCTCTTTTGGAAGCCCGTTTACCGTGGCACGCGCGAGCACTTCGTCCAATGGGCGCAGGCGAACCGGGTGTGGGTGGTGGGCACGTCGGCCCACGCCCGCCGCAACTGGCGCGATCTGCACCCGCCAGCCGATAGGCCGCTGACCCTGCTCTTCGGCAGCGAACAAAAGGGGCTGGCGGCGGACTACCTGGCCGCCTGCGAGGAAACAGTGGCCCTGCCCATGCGTGGCCGCGTCTCTTCTTTGAACCTGGCGGTGGCGGCTGGCGTGCTGATGTACGCGCTCTGGGGCTGAAATAACCCGAGTTGCGGATTGGCAACAGGGATCCGTTTTGTCGTTGCGAGCCACCGTAGGCGGCGTGGCAATCCCCTGGATGGCTGGCGAGAGATGGCGTCGGGCGCGATGCGCCCTCGCCATGACATCCATCCTCCTTATCCGCAATTCAGGACAATAACAAACGCCGCCTCAGCAGGCGGCGTTTGCGGGCGTTATTCGGCGGCAGCAGCCGTTCAGGCTTCCCATTCCTCCTCGTCGTCCAGTTCCTCTTCCATTTCCGCTTCCCAGCTGAGGTCATCGGACTCGTTCTCGAGTTCATCTTCCCACAGGTCGTCGCCCAGGGGAAGGGCGTCTTCGTCTTCGGGTTTATAGGTCAGGCAGCCCTGGTTGGGGTCCACCTGGATGATGGCAGCGGTGCAATAGCCTTCGTCCAGGAAAATACAATCGGGATAAAGACAACGAATGCGAGCCATGCGCTTTCCTCTTGGGGTCAGGGATGCAGGGTCAGGTCTTGCTCGAACAACCAGGCCTGGATGACGGCCTTTTCGGGCAGGGATTTTACCCCAGCGGGCAAAATTAGTAAAGCGTTTGCCTGCACCAGCGAAAAAAGGTGCCCGGAACCCTGGTGCCCGGTCAGGCGGGCGTGCCAGCCATCCTCGCGGAGCGAGAGCCGACCGCGCAGGTAGGTTTCGCGTCCATCGGAGGAGACGGGTTCATCCAGCGTTGCCGTGACGATTTGGCGCCGATGAGGGGGCAGCCCCAGCATTCGGCGCAGGACCGGGCGGACGAAGACCAGGAACCCGACAAAGGCCGAAACCGGGTTGCCGGGCAGCCCGATGAAGGGCGCCTGCCGGTAGCGGCCAAAGGTGAGCGGTTTGCCCGGGCGCATGTTGATGCGCCAGAGGTCCAGGCGGCCTTCGGCGGCCAGGAGGTCTTTGATGTAATCGCGGTGGCCGACGCTGACGCCGGCAGACGCCAGGATCAGATCGGCGCCCTGCTGGACGGCGTTTTGCAGGCGGCTGCGGATGTCGTCCGGATCGTCGCGGGCGATGCCCAGGGGGAGCGCTTCGCCGCCGAGGGCGGTGATCAGGCTGCTGAGGGAGGTTGTGTTGGCGTCGTAGATCTGGCCGGGGGCCAGAGGCTGGCCGGGAGGGAGCAGCTCATCGCCGCTGGAGAGCAGGGCAATGCGCGGTCGCCGCCGCACAGGGACGGTTTCCCGTCCGAGCAAGGCCAACATGCCCAGGTCTTGCGGGCGGAGGGGGTGGCCGGCGCGCAAGACGGTGGCGCCGGCGGGCAAATCGGAGCCGGCGGCGCGGACGTTTTCGCCAGCGTGGCGCGGCGCCTGGCGGATGGTCACCTGGTCGGGCAAGGGGGCGCCGCTGCCGCGCACGGGCTGATCGGTGTGTTCTACCGGCACGACGACATCCGCGCCGGGGGGCAGAGGGGCGCCGGTGGCGATGCGGGCGGCCTCGCCAGCGCCGATCGGGCGGGAAACGGGGCGCCCGGCGGGGATATCGGCCACCACGCGCAGCCGGGCGGGCGCCTGGCGCACATCCGCGAAGCGGAGGGCGAAGCCGTCCATGGAGGCGTTGGCAAAAGGAGGCAGGGCGTGCGGGGTCTGGATATCGGCAGCCAGCACGCGCCGCTGCGCGGCGGTCAGCGGCAGGGTTTCCGTTTCCAGAGGGGTAAAAGCTTGCAGGATGCGGTCGAGGGCTTCTTGTACGGGCATCAGCGCAGAGGGAGACATGGCCGGCTCCTTGTCATTGGTTCTTGACGCGGTGGACATCGCGCACGTTGGGGATGGCGGCAATGCGCCCCAGCACACGGCCCAATTGTTCCAAATTGGACACTTCCAGGGTGAGCTGGATGTTGGTCAGGTATTTGTTGTTGCTGACGTTGACGTTGGCGATATTGATGTCTTCGCCTGCGATGACGGTGATGATATCTTGCATCAGTTTGAGCCGATCGTAGGCAGAAACGACGATCGGCACCGGGTAGGTTTTGCGGGCTGGTGTCCAGTCTAGTTTGAGCAGGCGTTCGCGTTCCGTTACGCGCAGGATGTTGTTGCAGTCTTGCCGGTGGACGCGGACGCCGCGCCCGCGGGTGATCAACCCGACGATGGGGTCGCCAGGGACCGGGTTGCAGCAGCGGGCCATATCGCCGCTGACGCCTTGAGGCAGGCCGGTGAGCTGAAAATTGTCTTTGATGATGCTGACCGGTTTGCTGGGCAGTTCCAGTGAATCTTCCTGGGAGAACTTTTCCGACAGGTAATTGATGACTTTGGTGATGCCGATCTCGCCGGTGCCGATGGCGGCCAGAAAGCTTTCTTCTTTGGGGAAGCGGAAGGCTGCGGTCAGCTCGGGGAGGATTTCTTTCATATCCAGCCCCAGGCGGTGGAATTCCGCTTCCAGCAGGCGGCGCCCCTGGGTGATGTTGGCTTCGCGCCGTTGCCGTTTGAACCACTGGCGGATCTTGGCGCGGGCGCGCGGCGTTTTGACCATGTCGAAGCCCGGGGTGATCCAGTCGCGGCTGGGGCCGCCCTCACGGACGGTCAGAATTTCGACGATGTCGCCGTTCTTCAGGGGGGTGTTGAGCGGCTTGACTTTGCCGTTGATGCGCGCGCCACGGCAGCGGTGGCCGATGTCGGTGTGAATGTGGTAGGCGAAGTCGATGGGCGTCGCGCCGACCGGCAGGTCGTACACGTCGCCTTTGGGGCTCATCACATAGATGCGCGAGGCGAAAATATCTTGCTTGACGCCAATAACGAATTCCTCGGCGTCATCGACGTCATTGCCCCATTCGAGCATCTTGCGCAACCGCGCCAGCCGCTCCGAGAGCAGTTTGTCGTAGTCGCGGTCCAGGTTTTCTTTATAGCGCCAGTGCGCGGCAATGCCGTATTCGGCCTGTTCGTGCATCTCTGGCGTGCGAATTTGAAATTCCAGCGGTTTGTTATCGTCGTAGATGACGGCGGTATGCAGGGAGCGGTATTCGTTGTCTTTGGGGTTGGCGATGTAATCATCGAATTCGCCCGGGATCGGTCGCCAGCGGCTGTGTAAAATGCCGAGCACCATGTAGCAGATTTTGCGGTCGTTTTCTTCGCGGCTGCTGGGCGTGCCGGCGTTTTCGCTTTCCGGCGCCTGCACGATGATGCGGACGGCGCGCACGTCGTGCACCATGTCAAAGGTCGCCCCTTTGCGCTTCATCTTGCGGTAGATGGAGTAAATATGCTTGGGGCGACCGGTAATATCGGCGACGATGCGGTGTTTGTCGAGAAGTTGCTTGACCTGGACGATAATTTCCTGGATCTCGCGTTCACGACGCTCGCGGTTGGCTTCCAGGCGGGAGGCAATGGCTTTGTATTGCTCTGGCTGCAGGTAACGGAAGGAAAGGTCTTCCAGCTGCCATTTGATTTGCCACAACCCCAGGCGGTTCGCCAGCGGGGCGAAGATTTCCATGGTCTGCTTGGCGATGCGGCGCTGCTTGTCTGCCGGGACGTGCTGCAACGTGCGCATGTTGTGCAACCGGTCGGCGAGTTTGATGAGCACCACGCTGGGGTCTTCGTTGAGCGTCATCATGATCTTGCGCAGGGTTTCGTTGTCCAGCGCCCGCCGGCGCAAAATGGCCCGCGCCTCTTCATCGGCCAGGGCCTCGGTGGCCGCCAGGGTGTGAGAAACGCGGGGCAATTGCTTCATCTTCGTTACCCCGTCTACCATTTGGGCGACATGCTCGCCAAAATCGCGCCGGATGTCTTCCAGGGTGATGTCGGTATCTTCGACCGTGTCGTGCAGCAGCGCGGCAGCCACCACCTCTGCCGGTACGCGAAACTCCTCCACCAGGATCGACGCGACCGCTACGCAATGGGTGATGTAAGGCTCGCCGGAGGCGCGTTCTAGCCCCTCGTGTGCTTGCGCCGCCACCTGGTAGGCGCGCTGCACCAGGTCTCTGTCGGCCTGGGTGTAGTCGTCCGGCAGGATCTTGGTCAGATCTTCCAGGGTGGTATAAGGCTCCTTGAATCTCATGGTATTTCAATTTTACCCGTCATTTGTTATCATGACATTGGAAAATCGGCAAAAAGTTGAGGTAAAAATGACACCCCGCAAAAATAACGTACTTCGTTTTCTCGCCAGTCGCAAAGTGCCGCACGAGGTCTTTACGTTGCCGCGCGAAAAGCTGGGCGCGCAAGAAACGGCAGCGCGGCTGGGGGTGCCGCCGGCGCAGGTCTTCAAAACCATTGTGGTCTTGCGGACGGGGGCGGGCAAGCCGATCCTGGCCGTGGTGCCCGGAGACAGCCAGGTGGACCTGAAACGACTGGCTGCTGCCGTGGGCGAGAAAAAACTGAAGCTGGCAACCCAGGCGGAAGCCGAGCGCCTGACCGGATTGCAGGCGGGAGGCATCTCCCCTTTGGCGCTGCTGAAGCGCGGCTTCCAGGTTTGGGTGGATGCAACCGCGCAAGACTGGGCGCAAATTCACATTTCCGGCGGCGAGCGCGGGCTGAACGTGCGCCTTTCGCCCGACGATTTGCTGCGTCTGACCGGGGCGCAAATGGCAGAGATCAGCCGCCCGCTGGAAGTTTGCTAAAAAAAGCGTAAAAAAATGCCTGACAAATTGGTGCGCAAGGAGGGAACTCCTTATAATGAAACTGGCGTTACATGCCAGTTTTCTTTTTTTACTCACCGAAGGAGGAGTACCATGCGTAAGTTCTTCCCGTTTTTTGCCGTGTTGATCGTTTTCAGCATGTTGCTGGCGGCTTGCGGCGGTAGCGCGCCGACCGAGGCAGCCCCGGCTGCCGGTGGCGAAGAAGCTGCCCCGGCGACGCAATCTGGCAGCACATTGCAGACCGTGATGGATCGCGGTAAGGTGATCTGCGGCGTCAACAAGGCCGTCCCGGGCTTCGGCTTCCTCCAGGAAGACGGCAGCTATGCCGGTTTCGACATCGACTTCTGCAAAGCCTTGGCCGCGGCCATCTTTGGCGATCCGGAAGGACGCGTGGAATACCGCCCGTTGACCGCCAAGGAACGCTTCACCGCCTTGCAGACTGGTGAAATTGATGTCCTGATCCGCAACACCACCTGGACGCTGACCCGCGACACCGAACTGGGCGCCAACTTCGTGGCGACCACCTTCTACGATGGTCAGGGCTTCATCGTCCGCAAAGACAGCGGCATCACCAAGCTTGAAGACCTCGACGGCGCGACCATCTGCGTGGGCGCCGGCACCACCACCGAGCTGAACCTGGCCGACGTCTTCGCGGCGCGTGGCATCAGCTACACCCCGCTGGTCTTCGAAGGCGCTGATGAAGCCACCGGCGCTTACGAAGAAGGCCGCTGCGATTCCTACACCACCGACAAATCCGGTCTGGTGGCCCGCCGCGTGGTGATGGCCGATCCGGAAGCGCACGTCATCCTCGACGAGACGATCTCCAAAGAGCCGCTCGGCCCGGTCGTCCGCCATGGCGATGACCAGTGGTTCGACATCGTCCAGTGGACGGTTTACGCGACCTTCACCGCGGAAGAGTTCGGCATCACTTCCGCCAATGTGGACGAGATCAAAGCGACGACGGAAAATCCCAGCATCAAGAAACTCCTGGGCCTGGAAGGCGACATGGGCCAGAAACTCGGCCTGAGCAACGACTGGGCTTACAACATCATCAAATACGTCGGCAACTACGCCGAGATCTACGATCGCAACCTGGGTCCGGATCAGCCGACCTACATTCCGCGCGGCCTCAACAGCCTCTACACGGATGGTGGTCTGCTTTATGCGCCGCCTGTGCGCTAGTTTGACCTGAACGTTCAGGGCAGGGGTGGAGGCCAGGCCTTCACCCCTGCCTGTTGCGTTTATTTGACTTTTTGACGGTGCCGAAAGGGTGAGAATCATGCAGGGAACTGTACCTGAATCGCAAGAGAAAATTCCTTTCTGGCGAAATGAACACACGCTGCAATGGATCGCGCAGTTTACGGTGCTGGCAGGTGTACTTTTCGTGTTCTGGCTGTTGTATGCCAATATGCAACGGCAGCTGGAAATGCTGAACCTGCCGATCAGCTTTAAGTTCTTGCAAATCAACGCCAGCTTCGATATTGGCGAATCGCTTATCGAGTATTCGCGTTCCGATACGTATCTGCGGGCCTACCTGGTTGGCGTGCTGAACACCATCCGCGTTGCAGTGCTTGGTATCATTTTTGCCACTATTTTGGGTGTGATTGTGGGGGTGGCGCGACTCTCAAACAACTGGTTGGTGAACAAATTGGCCGCCGGCTATATTGAGATCCTGCGCAACATTCCCCTGCTGGTGCTCCTGATCTTCTGGTACACCGGCTTTTTCCTGAAATTGCCCGACGTCAAAGAGGCCATCAACGTCGGCGGAACATATCTCAGCCGCCGCGGGATCGCCTTCCCCTGGCCGCTGCCAACCGAAACCTATGCCACGTACCGCTGGGTGTTGTGGCTCGGCGTGGCGCTGGCCGTCGCTTTGGGGTACGCGCTCTACCGCCAGGGGAAGAAGACGGGCCGCATGCCGCTGTATGGGTTGTGGTCTTTGTTGCTCTTCCTCGTTGTGGCCGGCATTGGCATCGTTGTTTTGCAACCCTATGTGATGGATTACCCTCACCTGCCAGACAAAGGCTTCAACATCATCGGCGGCAAAACCTTTTCGCCGGAATTCATGGCCTTGCTCTCTGGGCTGGTGATCTATACCTCGGCATTCATCGCCGAGGTGGTGCGCGCCGGTATCCAATCCGTTTCCAAGGGGCAGGTGGAGGCGGCCAGAGCGTTAGGATTGAACGGCTTTCAGACGCTGCGGCTGGTGGTCTTTCCCCAGGCGTTGCGTGTCATCGTGCCGCCAATGACCAGCCAATACCTGAACCTGACGAAAAACTCCTCGCTGGCGGTGGCGATTGGGTATCCGGACATCGTCCATGTGTACGGAACGATCATCAATCAGAGCGGCCGGGCCGTGGAGATGACGATGATCATGATGGCCACGTATCTCACCTTCAGCCTGTCCACCTCGGCCTTCATGAACTGGTATAACCAAAAGATCAAGCTGGTGGAGCGATAGCCATGACAACGGTATATCAAGAAAAAGACACCCTGGCGCCGCCTCCAGCGGAGCGCAAGAACATTTTTGGCTGGATGCTCAAAAATTTGTTCAACTCCTGGTACAACAGCATCCTGACGATCGTTGCCGCCTACATTATCTTCGTGCTGGTGCGTGGCGTGGCCGGCTGGGTGGTGACAAAGGCACGCTGGGAAGTGGTCCCGGCCAACTATCGCCTGTTCCTGGTGGGGCAGTATCCAAGCATGATCCCCGGCCAGGAGGATTTCATCTGGCGGGTGTGGCTGGCGGTGTATTTGCTGGCCGCCATTACAGGCCTGGCCTGGGGCATCTGGGTCAAAAAGCGGGAGTTCGTCTCCTGGGTGGTGCTGCTTTTCCCGCCCCTGGTGGGCAGCAGCCCATACGTCACCAACGTTGGGTTGAAGCTGGTCGGGAAGCTGTACGGGGTGACGGATGTCTATCAATTCCCCGGTTTCTCGGCCAAGGCCTGGGCTTTGATGTGGGGGCTATCGGCAACGGGGTTGGCGTTTTGGGCGCTGGGGCGGGCGTTTGGCCGCCGCCTGGCGCGCTTTGCTGTGACCATGTTGCTGTTGTACTTCCCCCTGGCTATCCTGATCATCGGCGGTTTTGGCGAGCAGGGCTGGTTCCAGGCCATCCCCACCCGTTTCTGGGGCGGTTTGTTGCTGTCGCTCATCTTGACGATCGTCGGCATCGTCATGTCCTTCCCCCTGGGCGTGCTGCTGGCCCTGGGGCGCCAATCCAAACTGCCCATTTTGCATTCGCTGAGCGTGGTGTACATTGAATTCATCCGCGGCGTGCCCTTGATCAGCCTGTTGTTCATGGCCCAGGTCATGCTGCCGCTCTTCTTGCCGCCCAACGTGGTCATCGACCGGGTGCTGCGAGCGATGGTCGCCATCATCATGTTCGCCGCGGCCTACCTGGCGGAGAACGTACGCGGCGGTTTGCAGGCCATCCCGCAAGGGCAATATGAAGCCGCTTACGCCATCGGTTTGTCGGGCTTCCAGACGATGACGTACATCATCCTGCCGCAGGCCTTGCGGACGGTCATTCCGGTGTTGGTCAGCCAGTTCATCGCCTTGTTCAAAGATACCACCCTGGTCGCCATCGTCGGCCTGCTGGACCTGCTGGGCATCGCCCAGGGGGTGATTGCCAACCCGAAGTACATCGGTACACAGCGCGAGGTGTTTACCTTCATCTCTGTCTTCTACTTCGTTTTCACCTATGCCATGTCTTACGCCAGCCGCCGGCTGGAAAAGGCGCTAGGTGTGGGCGAACGATAATCATCAGGAGGCTTTCTCATGTCTGATAACAATAACCCCATCATCATCTGCCGCGATGTCCACAAATGGTATGGCGATTTCCACGTTCTCAAAGGGGTGAGCATGGAAGTCATGCGCGGCGAGGTCATCGTCATCTTTGGCCCGTCCGGTTCGGGAAAATCGACGTTCATCCGCACCATCAATCGCCTGGAAGACCACCAGCGCGGCCAGATTATCGTGGATGGCACCGAATTGACGCACGATGTGCGCAATATCGAAAAGATCCGCATGGAAACCGGTATGGTCTTTCAGCAGTTCAACCTTTTCCCGCACCTGACGGTGATGCAAAACATCACCCTGGCGCCTATCCAGGTGCGCAAATGGCCCAAAGAAAAAGCCGAAGCCAAAGCCATCGAACTCCTGAAGCGGGTGGGCATCCCGGAACAGGCAAACAAGTACCCCGGGCAGCTTTCCGGTGGTCAGCAGCAGCGCGTAGCCATTGCCCGCGCCCTGGCTATGGAGCCCAAGATCATGCTTTTCGATGAGCCAACCTCGGCGCTCGATCCGGAAATGATCAAAGAAGTGCTGGACGTGATGGAAGAACTTGCTGCCAGCGGCATGACCATGCTGGTCGTCACGCACGAAATGGGGTTTGCCCGTGCGGTGGCCGATCGCATGTTCTTCTTCGACAAAGGGCAGATTGTGGAAAGCGGCACCCCGGAGCAGATCTTCCACAACCCGCAGGAAGACCGCACCAAACTCTTCCTCTCCCAAATCCTGACCCACTGACCCCACCCCCAGCCGGTAAAGACCAAAGAGGGCGCCAGCAAGCGCCCTCTTTGTTTTGCTGCATGATGGCCGCCAGGCTGTGGTTGGCCATCAATAGGATGAGAAGTCGCCCAGGTATTCCCCATTGATATACACCTGATAACGCCCGGGCGGATACACCCCCAGTTCAATGGTGGCATCGAAATCTTTGAGCACCTGTACACAGACCTGACCGCTCTTGTACAGGCTGTACACCTCAATAAAGATCTTGCCTTCCGCTGTGGGCGCTGGCACATCAACCCGCAACTGGTGGCAAGGCGTTGGCAGCGCGCCGGCAAGCGTCAAACCAATTTGGGGCGGTGCGCTTTCTTTGATGAGCAAATCCACCGTGTTGAGATAAACATTCGCCTGCTCCATCAAATAATCGGCCTCCCGAGGCGCATAGGGGTTTTGCCCGCCTTCTGGCAAGGCAGGCAGCGGGGTGGCCGTGGGAAACGGCGCAGGAGAGGGCGTTGGCGGCGATGCAACAGAGGGCGTGCAGGCGCTGACGATCAGCGCCAGGATGGGCAACCAGCGAAAGCCGTTCATACGAGCCTCCTGAAAAGAATAACCGATGTTCACAAGACGAGCGCCGGGAACGAAAAGTTCCCTTTGCAATGATATAATGCCCGCATTCAAAGGAAGGTGATGGTGCGCAAAAAAACGCAAATGATCCTGATTCTGATGATGCTGCTGGCCGGTTCGACCGCTTGCAACCTGGGCGCCACACCCCCGGGAGAACCAACGCCAGCGGAAGACCTGGTTGCCACCCTCGTGCAGGCAACGCTGACCGCGGTCGGCGGGCAGCAGCCCACGGCTGCGGCAACGCCCCTCCCTC
>WGAD01000116.1 GCA_015489255.1 Anaerolineales bacterium
GTCGTACCTCTGTTTTACAGCCTGGTTGTTTTTCGCCGTCGTTCTGAAGATGAACACGGCGCATACATCACCGGCAACACCCCGCTGGAACTGGCCTGGTCGCTCATCCCCCTGGGGATTGTGCTCTATTTTGCCTATTGGGGCGCGCAGTCGTTAGGGGAAGTGCGCCGCGTGAACCCGCAAGCCCTGGAAGTGCGGGTGATCGGCTTTCAGTGGGGCTGGCGCTATGAATATCCGGACTACGGCATCCAGACGACGACCCTGTATCTGCCGGTGGATCGCCAGGTGAAACTATCAATGGAATCACTCGATGTCATTCACTCTTTTTGGGTGCCGGAATTTCGCATCAAGCAAGATCTGGTGCCTGGCCGGGTGACCGAATTGCGGTTGACGCCGTCGGAGACGGGCACCTTTACCAATCGCTGCGCCGAGATCTGCGGTACGGCGCACGCTTATATGCTCTCGGATGTGGTGGTGATGACCGGCGAGGAATTCGATGCCTGGCTTGAAGATCAGGCCGCTGCTGCGGCGGAAGCCGCCGAGGGGGAACGGGTAGCTGATCCCGAAAACGGGCGTCTGCTGGCCGAGGCCAACGGCTGCCTGGCCTGTCACTCGCTGGACGGCTCGGATCTGGTCGGCCCCACCTGGCTCGGGTTGTACGAGGCTCCGGTAGAACTGGCCGATGGCACCGTGGTCACCGCCGATGATGCTTATTTGATCGAATCTATCGTCGACCCCAATGCGACGATCGTGGCGGGATATGCTCCGGTGATGCCCCCTTACACCATGAGCGAAGCGGACCTGGCCGATATCATCGCCTTTATCGAGAGTTTGAAATAACACAGGAGGCATGGTCATGAAGACGTTTTTCAATTTGCCCATCATGCGCGGCCTGCGATGGCAGATTTTTGGCACGGCAGCTGGCGGCTTGCTGGTTGCCGCCATCCGGGCGCTGATGGGGCTGGAGGCCTTTGGGCCGCTGCTCTTCACCGAACCGTCCTGGGTGGTTGGCGCCCTGACCGGCGCCATCGCCTTCATGTTCGGCGTCGGAGCGCTGGATGACTGGCTCAAAATGGCCGCCGGCGAAGCCGTGGCCGAGGAGCACCACGACCCGCCGGGGTGGCAGAAGTATTTCAGCGTTTCGTACGATCACAAGGTCATCGGCATTCAGTACACGGCGGCCTCCATCATCCTGATTGGCACCGGCGGCCTGCTGGCCCTCATCTTTCGCACGGAACTTTCTCGCGCCGGGTTGGATTTTCTCTCCCTGCAATGGTACAACACCCTCATGTCCCTGCACGGGATGATCATGATCGTCTCCATCCTGGTCGGGATTGCCGGAGTGATGAATTACCTCGTGCCCATGCTGCTGGGCGCCCGCGATATGGCCTTCCCGCGCCTGAACGCCTTTGGCTTCTGGGTGGTGGTGCCGGCCTCCATGCTCCTGCTGGGCAGCATGGCCCTTGGCGGGGTAGATACAGGCTGGACGGGCTACCCACCGCTGTCCGTTCGTTCGCCGATCGGTATCCAGATGTTCTTCGTCGGGGTGTGGGTGGCCGGCTGGTCGTCCATCCTCGGATCGTTGAACCTCCTGGTGACCGTCTTGCGCCTGCGGGCGCGCGGGATGACCTCCTTCAAGATGCCTATCTTCGTGTGGGCGGCGATCGCCGCCTCGATCATCAGCCTGACCGCTACCCAGTTGATCTCCCTGGCGTTTCAGATGGTCGTTTTCGAGCGCGCCCTGGGGATGCCCTTCTTCAACCCGGATTTGGGCGGCAACCCGATCCTGTTCCAGCATCTCTTCTGGTTCTATTCGCACCCGGTTGTGTACGTCTTCGTGCTCCCGGGACTGGGCATCATCAGCGAATTGCTGCCCGTTTTCGTGCGCAAGCCCCTCTTCGGCTACCGTTGGATCGCCATGTCTTCCCTGGGGATCGCTCTCGTGGGCTTTGTGGTTTGGGCGCACCACATGTTTACCTCCGGCATGAACGAATACCTGCGCGTGCCCTTTATGTACAGCACCCTGCTGGTTGCCGTGCCGACCGGGGTCAAATTTTTCTCCTGGGTGGCGACCATGTGGCAAGGGCGCATCAAGGTAGAAACGCCCATGCTCTTCGTCCTCGGCGGCATCTTCGTCTTCTTGCTCGGCGGGCTGACTGGGCCGCCCAACGCCACCGTTTCCACCGACCTGCACCTGCACGACACCTATTTCATCGTCGGGCACTTCCACGATACCATGTTCGGCGGGTATGTCTTCCCCTTCTTTGCCGCCCTGTATTACTGGTTCCCGAAGGCGACGGGCAAACGGTTGAACGAAAGACTGGGCAAGTGGCATTTCTGGCTGATGACGCCCTCGGTGGTTGGCTTCACACTGCTGATGATGCGCATCGGTTTGCTGGGGATGCGCCGCCGCATTGCCGATTATGACCCGGCATTGGGGTTTGATTTCACCCACTTGCTCATCACCATCTTCGGCTACCTGGTGTTTATCTCCGTGTTGATTTTCCTCTACAACGTGTACATCACCATCAAACGCGGCGAACCGGCCACGGGCAATGTCTGGGGTTCACGTTCTCCGGAATGGCAGGTCCCCTCGCCGATGCCACCGCATAACTATTCTGCCGAGATGGTCGTGGTGGGCGAACCTTACGATTACGGACGCCCGGACGCGCCTCCTTACGTCATCTTCGAAAAGCAGGAGTCTGCCCAATGAAACAGGGTCTGAAAGTCTTTCTCATCCTGGCCGTCTTGACGGCAGTGGAATTTGCCGTCGCCTTGCTTGTGCCATCTGCTTTCTTGCTGGGCCTGATGGCAACGGCCAAAGCCGGCCTGGTGATCTACTACTACATGCACATCTACAAACTGGTCGCTGAAGAAGAAATTACCGATCGTGAAAGTTATGCCTACAAAGAAGGAACCAACCGCGTGGGTTTGTGGCTCTTTCTGCTCTCGGATTTCTTTCTCTTCGCCGGTTTGCTGATCAGCCGCTTCAATTTGCTCGGGTTCACGCGGCCACACCTTAACCAAACGCTCGGCTTTGCGGTGACCGTCATGCTGCTGGTTTCTTCCTACTTCATGAATCGCGCCGAAACGCGCTTCAAAGAAGGAGACCTGGCCGGTTTCCAAGCCAACGCCTGGATCACCCTGGGGCTTGGTCTGGCCTTTATGCTCGGCGTGGTGGCGGTTGAATGGCCGCTGGCCGCCGCCGAAGGTCTGACGGCTTCCGGCAGCGCGGCTGGCGCCATCTTCTACCTGATGACCGGTATGCACGCCTTCCACGTGTTGACCGGCCTCATCTTTCTTGCCATTGTGCTCCGCAACGCCCGCCACGGCGTCTTTGCCGAGGGCAAGGGCTGGCCGGTGGAGGCCGCAGCCGTTTACTGGCACTTTGTGGACGTGGTTTGGATCTTCTTCTATCCCGCGCTCTACCTGATCGGCACGTTGATCTAAATGAAAGATTTGAGCAAACGCAACCTTCTTTGGGGCGGGCTGGTTTTTGGGCTGATCTTCGCCATTGGCCTTTGGCAGGCGCTTTCGCAGCCGCCCTCGTTTCGCGGGGCATTGCTGGAACCCTTGCTGCCAGCCCCGCCCCTGCAATTGCAAACTTCCACCGGTGAACCGTTCGATTTGCAGGACTATCGCGGCAAGGTCGTGCTCATCTTTTTTGGCTATACCTCTTGCCCGGACGTATGCCCCACCACCCTGGCCGAAATGCGACTCCTGCAAGCCAACCTGGGTGCAGATGCCGCTGATTTACAGGTTGTTTTCATCACCGTGGACCCGCAGCGGGATACGCCCGAGCGCCTGACGACCTATGTGCAGCGTTTTTCTCCGCAGTTCCTCGCGCTGACGGGTGCGGAAGAAGCGCTGCAAACCGTCTGGGATGATTACGGCATCTTTCGTGAAATCCAGGAGGTAGATTCCGCTGCCGGTTATCTGGTGGCGCACACAGCCCGGGTCTATGCCGTAGACAAAGCGGGCAACCTGCGCCTGACCTTTGCCTTTGGCACCAGCGCCGAAGACATTCAGCATGATGTGCAAATTTTGTTGCAGGAGGCAACCCCATGAAGAAATATCTTCTGGTTTTCTGGGCTGGCATACTGCTTCTGGCGGCCTGCCAGCCTGGCGCCAGTCAGATCGTCGTTCAAGATGCCTGGGCGCGCCCGGCCGGCGCGGGAGAAAATGGCGCCGTGTTTTTGAGAATAACCAATGCCTGGCCCGATGACGATGCCCTGCTCGCCGCCAGCAGCCAGGTGGCTGCCGCCGTAGAAATCCACCGCTCATCCATGCAAGACGGCGTCATGTCCATGACGCCCCAGGAGCGCGTGGAGCTGCCCTCCGGGCAGGAGGTCGTCTTTGCGCCCGGCGGCCTGCACATTATGTTGGTTGACTTGCAGCAAGACCTGAAAGTTGGCGATACCTTCGAAGTTACGCTCCATTTCGAGAACCTGCCTCCACAAACGGTGACGGTTACGGTACGGGAACCATGAAAAAGAGGGTGTTCCGCCGCATTTTCTGGCCGGCGTTGACGGCCTTGCTGCTTGGGATCGCGGTTAGCGAAGGCGCGTTTCTCCTGCTCAAAGAGAGAAACCGCCCTCCACAAGAGATCGTTCTCACCATCCCCCGGGGAACGGCGGCGGAAGTGGCCGCGGGCCGCAGCCCGCTGGGCATTCCAGAGACCCTCTCTTTCGTCCTGGGCGATACGCTGGTCGTGCGCAATGAGGATGTGGTCGATCATCAGCTCGGCCCGCTGTGGATACCGCCAGGCGCGACCGCCCGTCTGCAACTGGATCAGGCGCAAAAGTATGCCTTTGCCTGCACGTTCCAGCCAACCCGTTACCTGGGCATTGACGTCGAGGAACCCGTCACTTTGTGGACGCGGTTGGGCGGGTTGTCCTTTACCGTGCTGCCCATGATGGTTTTGTTCATCACGTACAGTTTCGTGCTGTGGCCACTGGATAAAGACGATGATCGCAACGCTGCGCCTGATGTTTAGCCGCCGCTGGTGGTGGACGACGCTCCTGGCCTGGACGGCAGCAGCCGTTTGTTTGCGCCTGGGCCTCTGGCAGTTGGACCGCCTGGAGCAGCGCCGTGCCTTCAATCGGCAATATCTTGCCATGCAGGCCGCCCCGCCGTTGATGCTGGACGCCGAAACGGCGTTATCTGCCGATTTGGAAACGATGGAATACCGCACGGCTACCGTTCAAGGGCAGTATGATTTTGAACGCCAGGTGGTGCTGGTCAATCGTTACCACGAGGGAGA
>WGAD01000117.1 GCA_015489255.1 Anaerolineales bacterium
GTTCTTGGAAATGATGCGTGAACGGGGGGCGATCTCTTCTCGTTGACCTTTTGCCCCTTTCCTTCTCATGGTAAACTGCACGGTATGAGCACCTATTCCGCTGCGGCGATCGCACCGCCGAACATTGCCTTTATCAAATACTGGGGGAACCGCGACGAAGTTTTGCGGTTGCCGGTGAACGGCTCCCTTTCGATGAATCTGGATGGACTCTGGGCACGCACGCGGGTCACCTTTGTGCCGGGCCTGGCCGCCGATACGCTGACTTTGAACGCCCAGCCGCAGAGAGGCGCTTCTCTGGAGCGGGTGCGTGCCTTCCTCGACCTGGTGCGCCAGATGTCCGGGCTGCGCTGGGCGGCGGCAGTCCAGAGTGAAAACAACTTTCCGGCTGGCGCCGGCATCGCCTCCTCGGCGGCGGCTTTTGCCGCCCTGGCGCTGGCGGCGACGGCTGCCGCCGGCCTGGAAATGGATCGCGCGGCCCTCTCGCGCCTGGCGCGCCGTGGTTCGGGATCGGCGGCGCGTTCCGTGCCGGATGGTTTTGTCGAGTGGGAGGTCGGGCAAGACGACCGCACCTCCTACGCCTTCAGCATCGCGCCGCCGGAGCATTGGGAACTGCTGGACTGCGTGACGGTGATCAGCCGGGCGCACAAACCGGTTGGTTCCAGCGCCGGGCATCGGCTGGCGGCTTCCAGCCCTTTGCAGGCGGCTCGGGTGGACGATGCGCCGCAGCGCATTGCGCGCTGCCGTCAGGCGATACTGGAACGCGATTTTGCAGCCCTGGCTGAGGTCGTCGAACAGGATTCCAACCTGATGCACGCAGTGATGATGACCTCCTCGCCGCCGCTTTTCTACTGGCTGCCCGCCACCCTGCGAGTGATGGAAGCGGTGCGCCGCTGGCGGCGGGAAGGGTTGCCCGTTTGTTACACCATTGACGCCGGGCCCAATGTGCACGTCCTTTGCCTGCCAGAAGCGCAGGAAGAAGCGCAACGGCGTTTGGCCGCCCTGGAGGGCGTGCAACAGGTGATCGTTGCCCGCCCAGGCCACGGCGCACGTTTGCTGGAAGAGGAAAACGCATGAATAACGTCATTGAATTTGTGGCCGCTTTGGCCGGATTGATTCTGATTCACGAGACCGGGCATTTTATCGCCTGCCGTCTTTTCCATATAGAGGTAGAAGAATTTGGCCTCGGGTTTCCCCCGCGCCTGATGACGCTCTTTGAACACAAGGGAACCCATTTTACGCTGAATCTCATTCCCTTGGGCGGTTTCGTTCGTCCGCGCGGCGAAGGGGACCCCTCGGTAGAAGGCAGCATCGAGGCGGCCAATCCCTGGGCGCGCCTGGGGGTGTACCTGGCCGGCCCGCTGATGAACCTGGCGCTGGGCATTGTCCTCTTTACCATGATGTTTGGCATTTACGGAATGCCACAAGCCGCGAACACCGGTATCCGCGTGCTAGAAGTGGTGCCAGGGGCGCCAGCGGAGCAGGCCGGTGTGCAAGCCTGCGACCTGATTGAAGAATTCAACGGCCAGCCGTTGACCAGCCTGGAGCAGATTACCTCCCTGACGCGCGCGTACGCCGGCGAGGAAGTGACGCTGACCATTTTGCGCGGGGAGGAGCGCTTGCGCGTGCGCCTGATCCCCCGGCGCGCTGAGGAGATCCCGCCTGGGGAGGGGGCGATGGGCATCGGCATCAATTATCCGGTGGAGATGAAGCCGGTCTCGCCTGGGACGGCGCTGATCAGCGGCCTGCGGGCCGCCGGTGAGACGGCGCGCCTGATGGCGCAGCTGCCTCTGGCCTGGCTGGGCCTCTCTGGCGCCGAACAGGCGGAGCGCCCGGTTGGCCTGAAAGGAATGTACGATATTTATGCCGCAACGAAGGCAGGCGATGTCTTCTCTTGCCTGCCCACCAGCCTGGGCGTTTTGAACTACCTGGCCTCGATCACCCTTTCGTTGGCGGTGTTGAATCTTTTGCCTTTGCCGGCGCTGGATGGCGGGCGCATCCTCTTCGTGTTGCCGGAGATCCTCTTCAAAAAACGCCTGCCGCCGCGCTACGAATCGGCGCTCAATATGATTGGCTTTTTGCTCTTGCTCGGCCTGCTCTTGTGGATCAACGTGCAGGATTTCATCAATCCGCTGTTCTGAGCGGCAAAGGAGTTGTACGGTGGACGACAACCCGAAATTTCCCCAGGTTTTGCAGGCGCTGCAAGACGAAGACCAGACCTTTCCGCCGCGCTATCTGTATGCCTTTTCCGACCTGCCGCCAGCCGATTTGCGCGCCTTGCTGGACGTTTGGCCGCAGATCAGCCTGAGGCGCCGCCGCGCCTTGCTGGAAGACCTGGAAATTTTGGCAGAAGCGGATACCTTACTTTCGTTCGACGATCTGGCGGCGGCTTTGCTGGACGACCCGGACGCTGTGATCCGCATGTTGGCGGTGCGCCTGCTGTGGCAAAGCGAAGACTTCCGCCTGGTGCCGCAATTCCTGCGCATCTTAAGCGCGGATGAAGATTACTTCACCCGTGCGGCGGCGGCCAGCGTGCTGGGGCGTTTTGTTTACCTGGGCGAGGTGGAAGAAATGGAAGCGGGGCTGCTGCAACAAGTGGAAGAGGCGCTGCTGGCCGCCTGCACCCGCGACGCGCAGAAACTGGTGCGCCGGCGGGCGCTGGAAGCCCTGG
The DNA here is from genome assembly GCA_015489255.1 of Anaerolineales bacterium. Lineage (GTDB taxonomy): Bacteria > Chloroflexota > Anaerolineae > Anaerolineales > Villigracilaceae > S143-42. Next base: position 2,669 of record WGAD01000117.1, read on the forward strand.
GCTTTTCCTCCCGCCCCGAGGTGCCCGGGCTGATCGCCGAGGCGGCCAACCGGCAGCAAGATGTGGAATGGCTGGCCTCTGCGCTCTTTGCCATGGGGCGCAGCGGTTTCCAGGAACGCTGGCAAACGACGGTGATGGCCCACCTGGAGCATTACGATTCGCAGGTGCGAATGGAAGCCGTCCGGGCTGCGGGCGCCCTGTCCTTGCCCCAGGCGCGCCGGCCTCTCTTGCGCATGCTGCGCCAGGAAGATGATCAGGACGTGCGCGACGCGATCATCTGGGCTTTGAGCGAGATCGGCGGCGCCGGTGTGCGTCAGGCGTTGGAGGAACTGTACGCCCGGCTGGAAGACGAAAGCGAAGATGAATCTTTCGTCCGCGATGCCCTCGACAACCTGGATTTCACCGAAGATACGCTGGCCTTTGACCTGTTCGACATCCCTTTGGCAGACCGCCCCATGCGCAATTTTGACCCTTCGGAAGCGGAAACAGAAGATTTGGGCCCCTCGTGGGAAGAAGACTGGCTTTCCGGGAGCGCCGATCAACCGGAGGGAGAGGAACCCTCCTGATGGCTGCCGTCTGGCAAACGTTTGCGAACAACCTCGGGCCGATCTTTCTGACGGCCGGTCTGG
>WGAD01000118.1 GCA_015489255.1 Anaerolineales bacterium
CTCTTATTTCATCCTGCTCGACAGCAACGGCCTGCGCGACAGCATCGTGCGGATTGAAGTGCCCCGCTATCAATACGACCTGGATCACATGCGGCGCGAATTGAGCCGCATTTGGAACGCCTTTTTGCGCGGACAGATCTTCCTCTTTGTGATGAGTGTCTTGACTTATACGGTTGTGCTGGCCGGGTTGGGGGTGCGCTCGCCGGTGCTGTTGGCCTTGATGGCCGGGCTGGGGCGGTTTGTCCCCTATCTGGGGCCGCTGGTCGTCTGGACGACGCTGGGGTTTGTGGCTTTTTTCCAATCGTACAAATTGTTTGGCATGAGCGCCGCCGCTTACCTCGGGTTGGTGTTGGGCATAGCGATTCTCATCGACCAGATCTTCGATAACTTGATCTCGCCGCGCCTGATGGGGCGGGCGCTGCGCGTCCACCCGGCCGGGGTTTTGGTGGCCGCTCTGGTGGGCGCCAATTTGTTCGGGCTGCTGGGGGTGGTGCTGGCGGCTCCGCTGTTGGCAACCTTGAAGCTGGTGTTGCGTTATGTGTACCGCAAATTGTTCGATCTGCCGCCCTGGGAGACGGAGAACGCTTCTCTCTCTTCGGCGCCAGCACCGATGTACGGTCCGTGGCTGGCGTCGTTGGCGCGGTTGCAAGCAAAATTTTTGAAAAAATGGAGGCACAATGAGCGATCCGCTGGAACCAAAGACTGAGACCATCGCCGAAACCCAACACTACCTGGTGTGGAAAGCTACCGAGCCGGATGGCGAGGTGACCTACCATGTGGAGCTGAACAACGTCACCCTGCACTTTTTCCACGAGGAGTGGCAAGAATTCATCACTCTCTTACGCGCGGTTGAGAAATGACGCTGACGGCTGTCCCGGGGGTGCAGGTGGGGCATGCTCACGACCTGGAGGCGCTGACAGGGTGTACGGTTGTGCTTTGCCCCCAGGGAGCGGTGGCCGGCGTCGATCAGCGCGGCGGCGCGCCAGGCACACGGGAGACGGACCTGCTTTCCCCTTTCAATCTGGTGGAAAAAGTGCACGCCGTCCTGTTGACGGGCGGCTCGGCTTTTGGTCTGGATGCGGCGGCTGGCGTTATGCGCTACCTGGAAGCGCGCGGGATCGGCTATCCGGCCGGCGTTGCCCGGGTACCCATCGTGCCGGCTGCCGTGCTCTTCGACCTGGCGTTGGGGCGAGCGGACGTGCGTCCCGATGCGGAAATGGGGTATCGCGCCGCCGCAGCGGCGACTGAAGAGCCGGTGGCCGAGGGGAACGTCGGCGCCGGCGCTGGGGCCTCGGTGGGCAAAGTCCTGGGCATGAAGCAAGCCATGAAGGCCGGTCTCGGCAGCGCCAGCTTGTCGCTTGGCGGCGGCGTGGTGGTCGGCGCGCTCATCGCCGTCAACGCCTTTGGCGACGTGCTCGATCCCTCCAGCGGGCGCATTTTGGCCGGTGCGCGCACGGCGCAGGCGGGGCCGTTCCGCCTGGGGGGCGAGGGGCAGTTTGCCGATACCCTGCAGGTGTTGCGCTCGTTTGTTGGCCGCCAGGTGATGCGGCTGGCGGCGCGCAGCAATACGGTGATCGGCGTGGTGGCAACCAACGCGCGCCTGACGCCGGCCGAGGCCACACGGGTGGCGATGATGGCGCAGGACGGGTTGGCGCGGGTGGTGCGCCCCGCTCACACCCTCCTGGATGGCGATACGCTGTTCGTCCTGTCCACGGGCAAGAAGACGGCGGATGTCAGCACCGTGGGCGCTTTTGCCGCCGAGGCCGTTTCCCGCGCGATCGTCCGCGGCGTGCGAAAGGCGGCCCCGGCCGGTGGCTTGCCGGGGCTGGCAGGAGGTTAAAGCAAAAACCCGCAGCCGGGTGGCTGCGGGCGGGGCTTATTTCTTCTTGAGTTCATCGCGCAGCAGGAAGCCCAACACCATGCTGACGATGGCGGTGATCAACCCGCCGAGGAAGGCTTGCCAGAAGCCGCTGACGGAGTACCCAATGCCAAACAAGTGGCCGATGAGACCCGTCAGCCAGAACATGATGGTGTTGATCACCAGCGTGAACAGCCCCAGGGTGAGGAAGATCAGCGGCATGGACAGCAGCTTGAGAATGGGGCGGATGAGCGAATTGACCAGCCCGTAGATCAGGGCAAGCCAGAAAATAGAGGCCCAGGAGCCATCCAGGGGGAGCTTGAGCCAGTAAATGGCTGCGTAAAGCGCACCAGCGTTGATCAACCAGCGGATGAGAAATTTGGGCATGGTTCGTTCTCCTTTCCTGTGTTGAGAAATCTGAATTGCAAGTCACGATGACCTGGAGTGATGGCGAGGACGCATACGAGTCGATTCTGCCAGGCCAAGGCGCCGGCTAAGAAAGGGCGCCAGGCGCCTGCATCCACAAGAGGGTGCGCAGGGGTTGGAAGCCGGCGGCCTGCAGCGCCGCCTGGTGCAGGCGGGCAGGCAGATCCAGGCGCAATTCCAACCGGCTGGACAGTTTACGCTGAGCATGAACGAGCAGGGCGGTCAGCGCCTCTGGGTCGGCGGTCGTTGGCGCGGCCAGCCAGAGGGTATCGCGCCGGTTGCCCGAGGCCATCCAGGATACCACGCCTTGCAGGGTGTCTCCATCGTGCATGCGCCATTGCCGGACGGGGTGATCGAGCAGGTTGCGCCAGAGCGTATCCCAGGGCCAGGGGCTGAGTCGGCGCCAGCCGGGCGAAAAGAACCATGCCAGCATCGGCGGATAGGTGGCCGCAAGCCAGTTTTTTTGTTGTTGCCAGTCGGTGGGCTGACGCCGCCCGATTTTCAGGCGCACCGGACGGGTGAAAGGGCGATACTCGGGAGTGACGCTCCAGATGGTGCGCCGGGCGCGCGTGCTGAAGCCCAGCTGCTCATACAGGCGGATTGCACCCGGGTTGTCTTCGCGGACTTGCAGCCAGATGCTTGCCGCCTTTTGGCGGCGCGCCTGGTACATGGCCTGAAACACCAGGGCGCGGGCAATGCCGCGGCGGCGGTATGCCGGGTGAACGGCCACGTTGACGATCATGTAGATGGCACGGCGGCGGTGGTGGAAAACGGCCAGGTTGACGTTGCCGACGATGCGCCCCTCTTCCTCCCAGACGAAGCCCCGCAACGGCAGCGAAGAACGCGGCCCTGCGCTGGCCCAACGCAAAAAGCGTTCATCCTGGCTGGCGCGTCTCATGCTGGCAATGTAGCGGCGGCTGTCGGCGTCATCTGGCCGGGAAAAGCAAATTTCCAGCAGATCGGTGACGGGCTTCAGATCGCGGGCGATTTTGAAGGGGCGAATGGCAGGTGGCGAGGCGTTCATGGCGTGCCTCATTATAAGACGGTTGGGCAGATGGAAACAGCGGGATGGATGGTAAAATCATGACAAAACCGCCGCCCCAACCGGCAACCAAGAAAGCGATGTGACCCGGCATGACTTTGGCAGCCCTGTGGAAGAAAATCCGCCTGAAACTCCGCCTGTGGTGGCGGCGTAATCTGCCGCCGATCTCATTGGAGCGGCGCGGTGCGGTGCAGGCGCGCTTGCGGGCGGCAGCCCACCCAGATTTCGACTTTTTCCTGCTGGTGGTGCTTTCCAGCATCATCGCCACGCTGGGCCTGCTGACCGATTCTGTGGCCGTCATCATCGGAGCGATGCTGGTTGCGCCTTTGATGACGCCGATCGTCGGGCTGGGGTTGGCAGCCCTGGTGGGCGATTCCGTCCTGTTGCGCGATGCCTTTTGGGGTGTGCTGCGCGGTTCGCTGACCGCGGTGCTCATCGCCGCTTTTTTTGCCTTTGTAACCCGGCAGCTCACCCTGCCCTTCGATATGTTTAGCACGCTGCCCGCCGAGGTGATGGCGCGCACCCGTCCCTCGCCGCTGGATTTGTTCATCGCCCTGGCCGGGGGGCTGGCCGCGGCCTTTGCCATCGTTTTGCCATCCATTTCCGAGGCCTTGCCCGGCGTAGCCATTGCTACGGCCCTGATGCCCCCTTTGTGCACCATTGGCATTGGGCTGGCCTTTGGCCGCTGGGATGTGGCCGGCGGCGCCTTGCTGCTCTTCGTGACCAACGCCATCACCATTGCCTTTGCCTCGATGCTCGTCTTTTTCATGATGGGGTTTGCCCCGTTTACGGGCAAAGGCCAGCTGCCAAAGACGCTGAAGTTTTCAGGATTGGCCACCCTGGTGCTCCTGATCCCGCTGACGGTGTTGAGCGTGAACGTCTTGCAAACTTCGGCGCGGGAACGCCAAATCTACGATGTGGCCAACGCCCGGGTGCAGCAATTCGGCGGCACATTGAGCCAGATGGAGGCCCGGCAGGGCGAGGCCGCTTTGGAATTGTTCCTTTGGGTGCAGGTGGCGGAAGACTGGAATTATGAGAAAGTCCAGGCCTTGCAAGAGCAGATCGCCATCGGCCTGCAACAACCGGTGAGCATCCACGTTTATCAGACACGGGTGACGGAGCTAGACCCGGCGATCCCACCGACGCCGACGGTGACGCCGACGGTGACCCAGACGGCCACGCCGGTGACGCATACGCCGACGGTCACCCCTTCGCCAACGCCCACCCTGACCCCTTCGCCGACGCCCACGGTCACTCCGACGCCCACGCGCACCCCAACCCCCACGCCGGCGCCGGGGCAGGTCTTCGCCACCGGAGGGCGTGGGGTGCACATCCGGCAGGAGCCGCGCCGCAACGCGGCCTCGATTGGGCTGCTTTGGGAGGGCGCCGCCGTCTCCATCCTGTCGCCCACGGCGGTTGCGGATGGGTATGTTTGGCTGCGGGTGATCGACGCCGAAGGGCGGGCCGGCTGGGTGCCGCAGGTCTTCCTGGCGACGTCAACGCCCACGCCAGCGCCTTAACGGGATTCTTACACGCTTCTTGCACAGGGAGCGCCTGGTCTGGTTATAATTTTTGCGGAGGACTCCAGAACATGATGCGATTCGACCGCTTTACCGAGAGAGCGCAAGAGGCCGCCCAGCGTGCGGCGGAAATCATTCAGCGCTATGGACAC
>WGAD01000119.1 GCA_015489255.1 Anaerolineales bacterium
CACCACCGCGCCTTGCCGCAAAACCTTCACCCTGCCGCCCTCGGTCATGGCATCCGCTGCCTCCGTCGGCAGCCCGCTCAAACTGAACCACCCGGGCCGGTTGTATCCCGCTGCCCAGGTCAGATTCCACACATCATAGACGCCCTGCGTGCGCCCGGAAATGTCGCCGAAAACCACCGTATACATCGCGCCTCACAAACTCACATACCGTGGCCGGAACCACAGTGATACCTGCGTGCTCTCGCTCGTGTCGTGCAGTTCCACCCGCACCTGGGCGCCCCCCGCGCCAATACCCCACATTTCCCACGCCGTCACGTAATCCCACAGCGCCCCGCGCAGGTTGCTGCTCACGCCTTTTTGCCCCGGCCGGGTATCCACCGTCACCGTTTCGCCTTCCAAAATTTCATAGTCCAACTGGAAGGCTTCATCGGTGTCCATGTTCCGCAGGGTGATCAGTTTGCCTGGCCCCTGCACCGTCCACACCGGCCAGGCTGTCACATCGCCGGGATTCGCCACCTGGGTATCGCTATACACCGCCCCCGACGAAAGGTTCAGCGGCAAAATCGGGAAAAACCCTACCTGCTCGCCCTGCGTAAACACCAGGATCTGCGCCTCACCCAGCCAAAACGGTTCGCCCGCTTCCAGGCTCAGCGGTGCAACCATCCATTGCCCGGCGACCGCGCTGCCGTCGTCCGGCAGCAACACCAATCCCTCGCCATCCTGCCGGTTCATATTCGCCCCTTCCAGCCCGCTCACATAGCGGCACACCAGTTCTCGCACCCGGCCGTCGTCCAGCACCACCCGCAACGTCCCGTCGCCGCGCGCCGGGTTCATCGCCCGCACCAGCGCCGCCCGCCGCGCCTCGAAATCTGGCCCGTAAATCAGCACCTGCATGTCCACCGTGCGCTTCCCGGCATACGCCTGGGCCAGCAGGGCGCCATGCCCTTCCGGCGATGGCAGCGAGTCCCACCGGAACGGCACCATCTCCATCCCGATGGGCAGCGCCAGCACCCGATACCCTGCGCCGTTCAGGTCGATGTCTTCCCCGTCGGGGGAAATCCAGTGCACCGCATCAATACCCATAGAACGCCGCCTGCTCTAACAGCCACATCTGCCGCATGATGGAACGCCCGTCCACTTGCTGGGCTGTAATGTGGTAGTTGTTATGGAAAACCGCCTGCCGCACCACCGCCGGGCGGCTCGGTACGACGGCCTCCGCCCCATGCTCCCCGGCAATATACGCCGCCCCCGGCGCCAGTGGCCCGCCCGCCATTTTCGGCGGCCGCCCTTTCGCATTCTCCTGATTCCGCTGCGCAAACAGCGGAATGCTGCCGTGCGTCTGCACATTGATGTCCACATTCACCTTTTTCGGAATACCCTCCACGCTGCGCCGGATGTCGTCGATCATATCCAGCGCAGCCTGGGCGTTATCGCTGTTCGCCAGCACGTCCAGCGATTTGTCGATGCCCTGCACTGCCTCTGCTGTAGTGTCATCGATCAGTCCCCATTTCTGAGCCAAACCCGTCAAAAAATCGAACTCCTTCTTGCTCAGCCCATCCACCGCTAAGCGCTGCTCGATCAAGTCGAACAAAATCCGCTTCGTCGCCTCGTCATGCGCCTGCGCTGCATCCCGCACCGCCTGCCCCAAATCCTTCTGCTTTTGGATCAGCGCATCCAACTGCTCCCGGTCCTTCGCAGAAAGCCACCCGCCCTGCTTTTCTTTCTTCCGCTGCAACTCAGCAATCGCCTCGCCCGTGTCATACAACTTCGTGATGAGGTCGTCGTATTTCTGCTTGTAGTCGTCCATCTCCCGGCCCAGCGGCCCCTGAATTTCCAGGCTCAGGTCCCGCATGGCCCGCTTCATCCTGTCTTGCATTATTTGCAGTGCTTCAACTCGCTTGGCCGTGTCCGACGCCGCGCCCCCCAAATCCTCGAACCCATCGCCCAATTCCTGCGCTGCACGCACGCCCTCCCACATCTCACGGGTGGCCAGCCCCAGTTTCTCGTAAAACTCCTTCCCCGCCGTCCCGGCACGCACCATTTCCAGATCCTGCTCGGCCTGGGCTTCGGTCAATTTCCCCGCAGCCACCTCGGCCCGCAGCATTTCCTCGATATATTCGTCGTAGGTCTTGGCATGCGTCCGCATGTGCTTCTCGTGTTCCTCGAGCGCCTGGTCTACCTTCTTGTGGTATGTCAGCACCCAATACAACCCCTTTGCCACCCGCCCTAAGGCCGGGGCCAGCGCCTCCTTCAGCGCATCGGCGGCCTCGCTCACGGCCACTTTCGCCTGGGCATAACTATCCGTCAGGTCGTCCCCCTCCTCTCCCGCCTGCCGAATGATTTGCTGGCCGTGCTGTAGTGTGGCATACAGCATCGCCAGGCTGCGCTCCTCATCCGTCAGCGCATCCACCGTTTTCCCCACGCTCTTGGCATAGTCCTCATAGGCCTGCTGCTGGCTGAACACGATCCCCAGGTTGTCGATGATCTGCTTGCTGGACCGCTTGATGCCCAGCGCCAGGGAATTCATCAGGAACGTGGTGTCACCCAGGCGCGGGTTCAGCCGGTGCGCTGCATCGGC
>WGAD01000120.1 GCA_015489255.1 Anaerolineales bacterium
CAACCCGATCAGGGAAATGGCGGTGACGATGAAGACAACCACGTGCACCTTCAACACTTGTTGCCCGAGGATCTCATAGGTGCCTTTCAGCACGTCCAGTTGAGGGAATGGTTTAGGTTCCGAGCCAAAGAGGCCGCGGAAGGCGTATTGCCAGAAAAACGAGGCCCCAATGGCGGTAATCAGCGGCACCAGGCGGGGCGCTTTGCGCAAGGGTTTGTAGGCAACGCGTTCTGTTACGACGGCGATCAAGATGGAGATGGCCATTGCCACAATCAGCACCAAAAGCAGCCCGATGATCGGGTGCGCTTGCAAGAAGCCTACCTCTTCCAGCGGCCAGGCGATGAAGATGGTGGCCGTTAGAATGCCGGACATGAAAAATTCGCCGTGGGCGAAATTGATCATGAAAAGCACGCCATAAACCAGCGTATAACCAATGGCGATCAAGGCGTAGAGGCTGCCCTGGGCAATGCCCAGAATGGCGAAGTTCGTCCATTCGCGGGCGGAATAATGGTTGGTGCTGATGGTGGCAATCGTTCCCCGCAAGACCATGTAGGCAATAACCACCGGAATAAGGAACAAAATGACATCAACGAAACTAAGGTTTTTGAGGCGTCTTTGCATGGTATCTCTCCCGAGATAATTTTCGGGCCTGGGCTCCAGCTGAAACCCAGGCCCATTGTGTGTTACTGAGAACTCAGGATGCGAAACGGCAGTTTACGGCCAAATGCGTTCGTATTTGCCGTCCTGCAGTTCGGAGATGGAGATCTTCGGATCGGCGCAGTCGCCGTATTCGTTGCAGGTCAGCGTGCCGGTCAGGCCCTGGTATTCCTGGGTGTCGTACATGCAGGAGCGCAGCGCCTGGCGGCCGATGTGGATCGTGCCATCTTCCTCTTGCACCGCAACATCCTCGATGCAGTTGAAGATCATATTGGTGGCGTCGAAGGCGTGGGCATGGAAGACCGACAGCGGATCAGAGCCGAACATGTCGTTGTACATCTGCTTGAACTGGTCATAGACCTCACCAGAGAACGACAGATCCGGGCCGGAGAAGTACATGCCGTTGCCGGCCTCGCCGATGGCCTCGGCGGCGGCATCGGAGAAGCAGCCGTCAGCAGCGGCCAAAACGGTGTTCGACAGCGCTTCCACTTCGCGGGCCTGCTTGGTCAGGAAGGCGCATTCCGACGTGAAGACCGGGTAGAACAGGAATTCCGGCGGGCCGCCTTCGGCGGAGGCCACGGCGGTCAGAACGGGTTTCATGTCGGTCTGACCCTTGGACACAGCCGCAAAGGCGATCACTTTGCCGCCCAGCGCTTCGTAAGCGTCCTTGAAGGCATTCGCCAGGCCTTCCGTGTAGGGGTCGCCGTCATGGATGGCGGCAGCCGTCTTCAGGCCGAGCACTTCGTAAGCGAACTGGGCCATGGCCGCGCCCTGCACCTTGTCGTTGTGGGCGGTGCGCAGGTAGCCGGGGTTCCAGGCCTGCTCAGGATCGGTCAACGCCGGGGCGGTGTTGGACGGGGAAACCATCACATAACCGGCCTCGGAGATGATCTTGGACATCGGCACGCCGGCGCCGGAGCACGAAGTCCCTACCACGGCGATGATGGTCGGATCGGAGACGATCTTCTGACCGGCAGCCTGGCCGCCTTCCGAGGAGCAGCCATCATCTTCGGCCTGCAATTCCACGTCATGGCCGGCTACCTTGCCGCGCATGGCGATGGCGATCTCCACGCCGTGCTGAGAGTCGAGACCCAGCTGCGAATCGGGGCCGCTGATGACCAGCGCCGAAGCGATGCGAATGGGTTCATCGGGGCCGTAGGTCACACAGCCCAGCGGGTCCGTACATTCAAAGGTCGAACCCTGCGGGCCGCAGGCCGCCAAAATCATGCTGGCAGCCAGCAAAAAAGCAAATACAACAAACAGTTTCTTGGACATAGATTTCTTCCTCCTCCGGTTGGACGATTACGGGGTTGCCAGGCAACCCTGTGTATGGACAAGCGATTGTGGCGATGGCGAACTCCTGCGAACGGCACCTCCTTCGGAAAATAATAAAGAAAAGAGCCTTCTCAGGCTCCTTTCATGTTACAAAGAAAACAAAAGACGGTCAAGCGCGAATGTTGTTTTTTTACGCTTTTTTTACCCCCTATGCCTCAGGGGAAAGTGCGCTGTAACCAGAGCATGGGGTTGACCTGTACGCCGTTGACCCATACTTCCCAATGCAAATGGGCGCCGGTCACGCGGCCTGTGCCGCCCACGCGGCCAATCAACTGGCCGGTGTCCACCCAGTCGCCTGCCTGGACGTAGGTTTCCGACTGGTGCCAGTAGCCGGTGTACACACCCCAGCCGTGATCGATCAGCGTAGCGTTGCCGCGGATGGTCAAAGGGCCGGAAAAGATCACCCGACCGGCAGCTGGGGCACTGATGGGCAGCCCCTCGCCGCCGCAAAAATCCAGGCCGGAATGATACCCGTTGTAGGTCAGGTCGGTGCCGGCGCCTTTGTACAGGCGGCGGGTGCCATAACGCGAGGTGAAACAATCCGGAAAGTAAGAAGGGTTGGCAAAGATACCATCCCAATACCGTTCCGGAGTTGGCGGTCTGGTGACCTGTTCATAGAGCCAGGCGAACTCTTCCCGATCTGTGTCCGGGTCGATCGTCTCCGCCGGGACAAGCAGAGTCTCGCTGTAGTAGCCGCCGTCGGCGACCAGCACACGCTGCTGAATTTGAAATTCTTCGCCCTCCGCTGTGCGCGCGGTGATGCTCAGGGGGTAGATGCCAGGCTCCAACATGCCGTGAACACCCTGTAATGACACGTAAGAAAAGGCGGAAGTGTCCAGCGGGAAGAAGTGCAGCCTGTATTCTCCCAGTTGGCCTGCCAGTTGTACCTCTTCCTGTGTTTGAATGAGGATCTCTGCGGTGGCGCCCTGGTATAAGGGCTGGGGGGCCAGGGAGACCTGGCGAAAGATGGCTGGCAGGGCTGCCGGAGAGGTTTCTTCTGCTGTCGCTGCTTCCGCTTCCAGGTAGAGTGTGTCCAGGGGCAAGATGCGAGAGGGGGAGGGGAGGCGGTTGTACAGGCTGATCTCCCACGGGCTGCGCCCCTGGGAGGCAGCCAGCTCCAGCGCAGTTTCTCCCGGGGACAGGGCGACCGCGTCCACCGCCGCTGCTGCGGCGGGCGTTTCCGGCAGGATAAGGGCATAACCGACGTACAATTCGGTTGGGCTGGCGATCCGGTTCAGGCGGCGGATGAGCGTTTCATCTACCTGGTAGCGGCGCAACAAGCTGCGATAACTTTCGCCTAACGCTACGGTGTGCGTGCTGAGCACACCGTGTACGCCTTCCAACCCCGGAATGCGAATTTCTTGCCCAACGGCCAGCTGGTTGGGGTCCAGCGGTTGGTTGGCCGCCAGCAATTCGTCTAGAGTGAGGCCAAAATAACGGGCGATGCCATAAAGGGTGTCGCCGGGTTGGACGATGTACACCGGCAGATCGGGGGGATCGCCCTGGGCGCTGGCGGCTTGCGGTGCGAAGAGCAGGCCGCCAAACAGCAACAGAAGCAGCCAGGCTTTTTTCACGGGGAGAGCCTCCAGGTTTGCCCGATGGCAAAATCGTCCAAATGACGCGGGTGAAGCTCCAGCACGTAGCG
>WGAD01000121.1 GCA_015489255.1 Anaerolineales bacterium
AGAAGAGAAGACAGAGCGCTCATAGTATTTCCATTATAATGGCAGTGCGGAAAACAAAGCGTCTTTTCTGAGGAGCACGCATGGAAAAACTGGTGATTGAAGGAAAAGTTCCCTTGCATGGTGAGGTCGTGCCAGACGGGAATAAAAATGCTGCCTTGCCCATTCTGGCGGCGACGCTGCTGACGGAGGAACCCGTGATCTTGCATCGGGTGCCAGATATTGCAGATGTGCGTGTGATGCGGCATCTGTTGGAGTCGTTGGGGGTGCGGGTGGAAGACCTGGGGGGCAATTCCTGGCGGATTGAAGCGCGGGATGTGCGTCCGGCGGATCTATCTGCCGATCTGTGCAAGCGCATCCGGGCGTCCATTTTGCTGGCCGGCCCGATGATCGCCCGCTGCGGCGGGGTGCGGCTGCACCCTCCGGGCGGCGATGTGATCGGGCGCCGCCGCTTGGATACGCATTTCTTGGCCCTGGAGGCGCTGGGCGTAAACATCGCTTTCGATGGCGTTTTCAACTTTTCTGCCCCCGATCGTTTGCGTGGAACAGAGATCTTATTGGATGAGGCCAGTGTCACGGCGACGGAAAACGCCATTATGGCGGCTGTGACGGCCAGCGGCACCACCGTGTTGCGTAATGCGGCCTCGGAGCCACACGTGCAGGATTTGTGTCGTTTTTTGAATGGCCTGGGCGCCAAAATTGAAAACATCGGTGCCAATGTGCTGGTGATCCAGGGGGTGGATCGTTTACATGGCGGCGAATTTACCATTGGGGCCGACTATCTGGAGGTGGTGAGTTATGTAGGGGCTGCCGTGGTCACGGGCGGTTCATTGCGCGTTCGTCAGGCCGATGTGCAGCATCTACCCATGATTCGCTCTGTCTTTCGCCGGTTGGGCGTGGTGTGGGAAGAAGAAGGCAACGATTTGATCGTCCCGGCGGAGCAACCGCTGGAGGTCGTGCCGGATTTTGGCGGCGCCATTCCGGAGATTAAAACCAACGTTTGGCCGGCTTTTCCCACCGATTTGACCAGCATCGCCATCACTGTGGCGACACAGGCGAAGGGTACGGTACTCTTCCACGATTGGATGTATTCTGGCCGCATGTTTTTTACCGATAAATTGGCCGGGATGGGGGCGCGCATCGTGCTTTGCGACCCGTATCGCTGTATGGTGCAGGGGGCAACCCCGCTTTATGCTGAAACCCTGGAAAGCCCCGACATCCGCGCCGGCATGGCCTTGTTGTTGGCGGCGCTTTCGGCGGAAGGCCGCTCCGTCATTCGCAACATCCGCCAGATCGACCGCGGCTATGCGCGGGTGGATGAAAAGCTGGCTGCGCTTGGCGCGGCGATTCGGCGCGTACAGGAGTAACCAAACGAGCCCGCCGCGCCCAGAGGCGCGGCGGAGACTTTTCAGGGGGTTTCGACGATGGCGGAGTCGGGGTAAATATGGACTACCCAGGTGTGAATGTCATCGGTGACATAGGCGACGTTGCTGATGTATTTTCCGCTGTCCAGGTAGCCGTAGAAGTAAACCGTGGCTACGGGCACTTCGATGGTGGTTTCGTCGCCCAGGGTAAATTCGTTGAACCAGTTGTCGGTGTAAAAGAGCAGGTGAACGCCCTGGCCGCTGTGGTTGATTACCCGGATGCGGCTGATTTTGCCCGGCGGCAGGGTGCGGCTATGGGTGGCGAGGAAATCTGCCGTCGGTGTCATCGAGGGGGCGATTGTGGGAGTTGGCGGCGGAGCGGTTGCCGTGGCCGTAGGCGGGATGGTGGCCGTGGGCGGCGGCGGAGGCGTCTCCGTCGGAGGAATGGGGGTGGCGCTGGGCGCTGCCGCTGCCGTTTCTGCCACATAAGTAACGGCCAGCGCTGCCGCAGTGGCGGCGGCATCCGGCGTTGGGGTGGCCGCCGGCGAGGCGCACCCGGAAATCACCACTGCTGCCACTGCAGCAAGCAGAAACCAGCGGCGCATATTAGCCTTCCTCTTCGACGATCTCAAGGAATTGCTGCACGACATTACGTAGCAGCGGTTCGGGTAATGCGCCCACCTGGCGATGGACCACATTCCCCTTGTGGATGAACAGCATGGTCGGGATGCCTTGCACGCCGTACTTCATGGCCCATTGAGGGTTCTCATCGGTGTTGACTTTGGCAATGAGAACTTTGCCCGCCAGTTCGCTGGCCAGTTTTTCCAGCGTTGGAGCGATCATGCGGCAGGGTGCGCACCAGGGCGCCCAAAAGTCAACGATCACGGGCAAATCGGATTTTAAGACAGTTTTTTCAAAAGCTGCATCGGTTACGTGAATAGGCGCGTCAATCATGGTTATTCCTCCACTGCAAAGATTTTGTAAGTGTGCGTAATGGTTGCCACTGCCCCCAGCATGGCGCTGGCAGAGCAGTATTTCTCTTCCGAGAGACGAATGGCGTCTTGCACGTCTTTTTCTTTCAGCCCCTCGCCCCACAGGAGATATTCTATCTCAATTTCGGTGTAATATCGTGGATGTTCGTCAGCGCGCTTGCCGCGCACGTTGACCTTCAAATCCTTCAGGCGGGCGCGCTTCTTTTTTAAAATCAACGCCACATCCACCCCGGTGCAACCGGCCAGAC
>WGAD01000122.1 GCA_015489255.1 Anaerolineales bacterium
CTTCAGGAGCACCCCATGACCTCGTACAAAACTTCGGAATTGATGATCGTCAACGCCGCCCGCTTGCTGCAAGATGGCGACGTCGTCTTCGTCGGCGTCGGCCAGCCCAACCTGGCGTGCAACCTGGCACGCCGCACACACGCCCCCAACCTGACCATGATCTACGAAGCCGGCGTCATCGGCGCCGACCCGCAACGCTTGCCGCTCTCCATCGGCGACCCGACGCTGGTCAGCGGCGCGCTCTCGGTTTGCTCCATGTACGATATCTTTGCCTTCTATCTGCAACGCGGCAACGTCGATGTCGGCTTCCTGGGGGGCGCTCAAATCGATCGCTTTGGCAACATCAACGCCACCATCATCGGCGATGACTACGCGCACCCCAAGGTGCGGCTACCCGGCTCAGGCGGGGCGGAATTGATCGCCGCCTGGGCCAACCGCTGTTACATTATGACCCCGCACCAGAAACGCCGCTTCCCGGAAAAGGTAGACTTCATGACCTCTGCCGGATTCTTGGACGGACGCGCCGCCCGTGCCTCCAGCGGCGTGCGCGGCGGCGGCCCGCTGGCCGTCGTCACCGATATTGGGATCCTGGAACCGGACGAAAACGGCGAGCTGACGCTGGTTGCCGTTCACCCCGGGCGCAGTGCCGAAGAGGCCCGGGCCAATACCGGTTGGGATCTCAAAGTGGCCCCCGATCTGCGCGTTACCACCCCGCCCAGCGAGACAGAATTACGCATCTTGCACGAATTAGACCCCGAAGGCTTGTACGTCAAATAGCCGTTGGCAAAAAACCGCCCGTCATCCACGACGGGCGGTTTGCTATTGTGTTCACATCAAGTTACAACAGATCGGCCAATACTTCCGGCAGGGCTGCCAGCACATCCCCGGCCAGCACCGACGCCGTTTGCCCCAACCGATCCACCGCATAGAGACCAGCGGCGGCATGGAGCCAGGCACCAGCGACCGCCGCATCCCAGGCCGGGAGCCCCTGAGCCAACAGGCCGGTGATGACGCCGGCCAGCACATCACCTGTGCCAGCCCGTGCCAACGCCGCCGTTGCCACGGGTATCACCGCCAGGCGGCCATCCGGTGCAGCCACCACGGTAAAAGCGCCTTTCAGCACCACAACCTGCCCCCATTCGGCCGAAAAACGGGCGGCCACCCCTTCCCGATCGGCCTGGATCTCGTCTTTCGGCAAGCCCGTCATCACGGCCATCTCTCCCGGGTGGGGCGTCAGCACGCTGGCCGGCGGCAGCCGCTTGAAACCCTCTTCCAATTCTGCCAGCAATTTCAACCCGTCGGCATCCACCACCAGGGGCGGCAGCGCGTGGACAGCTGCTGTGTCGGGCGCCGATTCCTCCGTTTGCACAAAGCCGATGCGCGCGGGGGAACGGGAACTCGCCTCCCGACCACTCAAAAGGGTGTCCAAAAAGCGGCGCGTGGCGGCCTCCAGGCCAAACCCCGGGCCCAACAACAGCGCGCTGGCTTTTTTCAAGGGGGCGTTCAGCACCTCGGCAGCCCCTTCGGCCACAACACCCAATTCATGCGGCAGCAACACCCAGGTGGCCTCCGGGAAGTGACCAGCCAACGCCCCATGCAAGGGCGCCGGAACGGCCATCTGCACCAGGCCGGCCCCTACGCGGTAGGCCGCCCGTCCTGCCAGCAAAGCCGCACCCGTGTAATTGACCGAACCGGCCACAATCAGCGCGGTGCCAAATGTCCCTTTGTGCGCATTTCGTGGGCGCGGCGGCAAAACGGCGCGCACCATGTCTTCATCGACGACCTCGCGCCGAATGGCCTGCAAGGCAGGCAAGTCCGGCGGCAGGCCAATATCCACCACTTGCAAATCACCAATCAAATCATAGGCCGGAAAGCGCAGCAGCCCCTGTTTGACCGCCGCCATGGTTACCGTCAGGTCGGCGGGCAGACAGGCCGAAGCCGCCTCTCCGCTGTCGTTATCGATGCCCGAAGGGCAATCGACCGCCACCACCAGAGGCGGAGATTCCATATCTTCCAGCGTGGTTTTCACTTTCCAGAGC
>WGAD01000123.1 GCA_015489255.1 Anaerolineales bacterium
CCGCCGGCGCCGATCTGGTCACCTTCTCTGGCGACAAACTCCTCGGCGGCCCCCAGGCCGGGATCATCGTCGGGCGCAAGCACCTGGTGAACAAGCTGAAAAAGCACCCCCTGGCCCGCGCCCTGCGCGTGGAAAAGACGCGCCTGGCCGCGCTGATGGCGACCTTGCAACACTACCTGAAAGACGAAAGCGAGCGCGAAATCCCCATCTGGCGCATGATCGCCGCCCCGCCCGAGACCTTGCGCCGCCGCGCCGAGGCCTGGGCCGCCGCCCTGGGACGGGGCGAAGTCCGGGCCGGGCAATCCGCCGTGGGCGGCGGCAGCCTCCCTGGCGAAACCCTGCCCACCTTTTTGCTGGCCCTTTCGTCAGCAAAACCGGCCTCTCTGGCCGCGCGGCTGCGCGCCGCTTCCCCTCCTGTCGTCTGCCGCATCCAGGACGATCACCTGCTCTTCGATCCGCGCACCGTCCTCCCCGAGCAGGAGGCCGATTTCCTCAACGTCTTGCAAACTACGCTCCAGGAGTTCGCATGAAATCCGATCTCGATGCCCTGATGCAATCGCGCGGGCTGGACGCCCTGCTCATCTTTGGCAACGCCGCCCACAACCCGCCCATGTATTACCTGACCGGCGGCGGGCACATCAACCACGCCATTGCGCTGAAGAAAATTCATGAGACCCCCTTGCTGCTGCACAACGACATGGAGCGCGGCGAGGCCGAAAAGACCGGCCTGCGCTTGCAACCCTACAGCCGCTGGCCGCAAAAAGAACTGCTGGCCGCCGCCGGATCGCCAGACAAGGTGGCCGCCGCCCGCCTGGTGCGCCTGCTGCGCGAAAACGGACTGGAAAACAGCCGCGTGGGCCTGTATGGCCAGGTCGAGCTGGGAGACTTGTGGCACACACTGACGGAAGTCCGCCGTCAGCTGCCCGGCCTGGAGTGGGTCGGCGAACCGGAGCGTAATTCCGTCTTTGCCCAGGCCATGGAAACCAAAGACAGCGAAGAGGTCGAACGCATCCGCCGCATGGGGCAGATCACCACGCAGGTCGTGCGGCGCGTGGCCGATTTCCTCACCAGCCGGCCCCTCGGCGAGGGTGAAACCTTGCTGCGCGAGGACGGCCAGCCGCTGACCATCGGCGATGTGCACGCCCGCATTCGCCTGTGGCTGGCGGAGCTGGGCGGCGAACCGGCGGCTGGTTTCATCTTCTCCATCGGTCAGGACGCCGGGCTGCCGCATTCCACCGGCAACCCGCACGACCGGCTGCGCCTGGGGCAGACCATCGTCTTCGACCTCTACCCCTGCGAGACCGGCGGCGGTTATTTTTACGATTTCACCCGCACCTGGTCGCTGGGATACGCCACCCCAGAAGCCCAGGCGCTTTACGACCAGGTCAAAGCCGTATACGACGAGGTCGTCGCCGCCCTGCAGCCCGATACGCCCTTCCCTCACTACCAGCGGCTGGTTTGCGACCGCTTCCACACCCTGGGACACCCAACGCCCCTGCACGACCAGGGCCCACAGGAGGGCTACGTTCACAGCCTGGGGCACGGTCTGGGGCTGCACGTCCACGAGCGCCCTTTCAGCGGCCATCGGCTGGACGACAGCCACCGCCTGCGCCCGGGCGTTGTATTCACCGTGGAGCCCGGTCTGTATTACCCCTCCCGCGGCATGGGCTTCCGCATTGAAGATACCTACTGGGTGCGGCCCGATGGTCAAATCGAGAAACTGGCCGATTACCCTTACGATTTCGTTCTGCCGCTGGACAAGGGAACACAACCATGAGCACGCGCATCCTGGCCCTGGAAAGCTCCTGCGATGAGACCGCCTGTGCCGTGGTCATAGATGGCCGCCGCCTGCTGGCTTCCTCCGTGGCCTCGCAAATGGAGATTCACGCCCGCTACGGCGGCGTCTTCCCCGAGGTGGCTTCGCGCCAGCATGTGCTCAGCCTGGTGCCCGTGGTGCGCCAAACGCTGCAAAAAGCCCGTCTCAGCCTGGATGAAATGGACGCCATCGCTGTCACCCGCGGGCCTGGGCTGGCCGGTTCGCTGGTGGTGGGGCTAAATGCAGCCAAAGGGTTGGCGCTGGCCAGTAGCAAACCGCTGCTGGGCATCAACCACCTGGAAGGGCATCTCTATTCCGCCTGGATCGCCGCCTTCCCAGCCGACCCGCCGCCTTACTTCCCCCTGATCGCCTTGCTCGTCTCCGGCGGGCACACTGAATTGATTCTGATGACGGATCACCTGACCTACTGCCGCCTGGGCGGAACCCGCGATGACGCCGCCGGCGAGGCCTTCGACAAGGTGGCCCGGCTGCTGGGGCTTCCCTACCCGGGCGGCCCGGCCATCGAGCAGGCTGCCGCTGGAGGCGATCCGCAGGCCTTTGCCCTGCCGCGCGCCTGGCTGAAAGGCAGCTGGGATTTTTCCTTCAGCGGGCTGAAGACCGCCGTCCTGCGCCTGGTGCGCCAGCTGGAGAAGGAAGGAAAACCGCTGCCAGTGGCCGACCTGGCCGCTTCCTTTCAGGCCGCCGTGGTCGAGGTCCTGGTGGGCAAGACGCTGCAAGCAGCGCGCCAGTTCCAGGTGCGGCAGATCCTGGTAGCCGGCGGCGTATCGGCCAATCAGGCGCTGCGCGCCGCCATCCGCGCCCAGGACGATTTCCCCGTCCGCATCCCGCCGCTGGGGCTGTGCACCGACAACGCCGCCATGATCGCCGCCGCCGCCCACTTCCGCTATCTGAGCGGACAGCGCGATCCGTTGGACATAGAAATCCGCCCTTCCTGGCCGCTGACCTGAACGCACACATCGGGTATAATAACGTCATGTTCACTTCGCCTGCCCCCACCCGCATGATGATGCCCCGGCCCATCGTAATGATGGGCGCTTCGACCTGGACAGGGGCAGCACCGCGCGGCTGAACGTCACCCATAACCCTTTGCGCTGTCCGCCCCGGACAGCCTTTTTTATGTCTGGAGGTCTTATGCCTGAACACATCCTGATCGCCGTCGCCTGGCCCTACGCCAACGCCGAGATCCACGTCGGCAACATCACCGGCTCGCACCTGCCCGGCGATATCGTCGCCCGTTATCATCGGTTAAAAGGCAACCGCGTCCTGATGGTCAGCGGCTCCGACGCCCACGGGACGCCCATTACCCTGCGCGCTGACAACGAAGGCACCACGCCAGAGGCCGTGTATAAGCGCTTCCACGAGAGCTTCCTGGCGCTCTTCCAGCAACTGGGCATCCATTACGATTTGTTCACCACCACCCACACGGCCAACCATTTCAAAGTCGCCCAAACCATGTTCCTGGCGCTCAAAGACAACGGCTTCCTCTTTGCCAAAAAGTCGTTGCAATGGTATTCGCCAGCCAGCGGCAAGTTCCTGCCCGACCGCTACGTGGAAGGCACCTGTTACCTCTGCGGCGCAGAAGGCGCGCGCTCCGATCAATGCGACGCCTGCGGCAACGTCCTCGATCCGGAAAAATTGCTCAACCCGCGTTCCAAGATCGATGGCTCCACGCCGGAACTGCGCGAAACGGAACACTTCTACCTGGATCTGTCCAAGCTCGAGCCGCAGGTGGCCGATTTTCTACGCACCCGCCAGGAATACTGGCGCGAAACCGTCATCGGCGAATCGCTGCGCAAGATCGAATCCGAGGGGCTGAAACCGCGCTCCATCACCCGCGACCTGGACTGGGGCATCCCCGTCCCGCTGGAGGGCTGGCAGGAAAAGCGGCTTTACGTCTGGTTCGAGGCCGTCATCGGCTATCTTTCCGCTGCCATTGAGTGGGCGCAGCTCCAGCAACAGCCCCAGGCCTGGGAGGACTGGTGGACCAACCCTGAAGCGCGCGCTTTTTACTTCATCGGCAAAGACAATATCTTCTTCCATACCGCCTTGTGGCCGGCAGAATTGATGGGCGCCGGTGAACGGTTTATGGAACGCTTTGCCGGTGAGACGAAAAAACAGCTCGTCTTGCCTTACGACGTGCCCGCCAACCAGTTCATGAACCTGGAGAAGAAAAAGATCAGCGGCTCGCGCAACTGGGCCGTCTGGGGACGCGATTTTCTCACCCGCTACGACCCCGACCCCCTGCGCTATTACCTGACGATCAACATGCCCGAAACCCGCGACAGCGATTGGAGCTGGGAAGAATTCGTCCAGCGAAACAACAGCGAGCTGGTCGGCACCTGGGGCAACCTGGCGAACCGCGTCTTGTCCTTTGCTTACAAACACTGGCAGGGGCGCGTCCCGCAGCCGGGAGAACTCCGCCCTGGCGACCTCGCCCTGCTGGAAACCGTCCGCAGCGGTTTCGCCCGCGTCGGCAGCCTGATCGACCGCGTCCAGCTGCGCGCCGCCCTGCAAGAGGCCCTGCGTCTGGCCGCCGAGGTCAACAAGTATCTGGATCAAACCGCGCCCTGGTTCGAAGTCAAGGAAGACAAAGCCCAGGCGGCCAAATCCATTTACACCGCCATGCAGGCCATCAACATGCTCAAAGTGCTCTTTGCCCCCTTCCTGCCCTTTAGCAGCCAGAAGCTGCACGAATACCTGGGTTACGAAACGCCGCTCTTCGGTGAACCCTACACCGAAACCGTGCACGACGACCTGGGCAAACACACTGCCCTGCGCCTGCGCCCGCAAGAGAAAACCTGGTGGGCCCCCGAGGAGCTCGTCCCGGGCACACCCTTCCAGAAACCGAAGCCGCTCTTCCGCAAACTGGAACCGGCCATCGCCGAAGAAGAGCGCGCCCGCTTGGGCAACTGAAAAGCACCCCCCTCTGCAATCGCGCTTCCCGGCTGCGCCCGCCGTTCATCCTCCGCTCATCCCGCGCTGTTGCCGCATCTCATCGTATTTACGGCGCACAGCGCGGATGTCATCCCACATCAGGGCCTTCGGAGAACCGGGCGTGCGCGCCGGATTGCGCAAAAGATAAGATGGGTGGAAGAGCGGCATCACCCAACGGCCATCAATTTGCTGCCAGCGACCACGCAAGCGGGTGATGCCGCGCCGGCCAAGCACCGATTCGCAAGCCACGTTGCCCGTCAGCAGAACGATCCAGGGGTCCATCAAGCGCATCACCGCGAAGACGTAAGGGCGATACCAGGCGACCTCCTGCGAGGTCGGCGCGCGAAAAGCGCGCCCGTTTTCGCCGGGCGGCATACGAAAAACCGAATTGATGATGAACACGTCTCGCTCCGGATCCAGATTGACCGCCAGCAGGATTTTGTCCAACAATTGCCCGGCCGGCCCGACAAAAGGCTTGCCCTTGATGTTTTCCTGCGGCCCTGGCGCCTCGCCCACCAGCAAGATGCGCGCCTCGGGGTTGCCCCGATGAATGACGACGTTCGTCCCGGCATCCGCCAGCGGATCGTCTGTCATGGCATACAGGGCTTGAAAGACCTCGTCCAGGCTCTGAAAGCCAGACGCCCTGTTTTGGCTGAAGAGATCGTTCATCACAGCGCACCTTCCCATCCTTTTTGGCGGCATTATACCCCAGGGAACGCCGTTGCCAACAGGCCAAGCCCGCACCGGTAACGGCGCGGGCTTGGCCGGGGTTCATCCAATGCGCTGCGGCGACGCCGAAAATTCAGGCGGCGGGCGGCAGCAACCGCGCCGCCAGATCGCGCAATTGTGTGTAGCTCACGGGTTTGATCAACACCAGATCGCTCAGCGGCGAGAGCAAATCGGCGCGGCGCGGATCGGCTGTCGCCAGGATGATCCGCGTTGCGGCCAGGTGCGGCCAATCTTTGACCTGGCGCGCAATGGCCTCGCCATCCACGCCCGGCAGGTGCAGGTCCAGCACAATCAGCGCCGGCTGGCGGTCTTGCAGATATTCCAGGGCCTGCCCGCCATCGCCGATGCAATGGCAAGCGTACCCGGCCGCCGTCAGCGCGTGGCAAAAAATGGTCTGCTGGGCGGCATCGTCTTCGATCACCAGGGCTTCAGGCTTCACTTGGGGCCTCCTGCAAGGGGAAAACAACCGTAAACCGGCTGCCACGCCCCGGCTGGCTCCACAGGGAGATCTGTCCGCCCAGGGCGGCGGCCAGCTGCTGCACGATGGACAAGCCCAACCCCACCCCCTGGATCTTCTTTCCCGGGCCGCTTTCCACCTGCTCGAAGGCCTGGAAGATGTAATCGTGCATGTCCTCGGGGATGCCGACGCCGGTATCTTCCACTTGCAGCGCCCAATGGGTTTCGTCTTGCCGCTGCAAGCGCACGAATACCCCTCCCTGCTCGGTGTATTTGATGGCGTTGTCCACCAGGTTGATCAGGATGTGCTCCAGCCAGTAGGTATCGCCCACCAATCGCGGGGGCAAGGCGGGGTCCACTTCTTGCTTGAAGGTCAGCCCCTTTTCTTCGGCAATGCGGACGTGCGGCTCAATTGCCTGCAAAAGGTCTTGCGGCGCAAAGGGCTGCGGGTTGATGCGTAATTTGCCGCTTTCCATCTCCGCGCGCAGCAACATGCCTTCGATGAAGCTGGCCAGCTGGCGCGCGCTGCTGATGATCGCTGCCAGGGGTTCGCGTTGGGACTCTTGCACTTCGCCAAAGACGCCGGTTTGCAGCATTTCGGCAAACCCGATGATGCCGCCCAGGGGGGTGCGCATATCGTGGCTGACGTTGGACAGCAGGCGGCTCTTCAGCGCGCTGGCCGCTTCCGCCGCTTCTTTGGCTGCGCGCAATTCTTCTTCCAGTTTCTTCTGCTGGGTGACATCCTGCTTGATAGCCACATAGTGCGTAATGGCCCCGCCGCTCATCACCGGCGCGATCGTCTGAAACTCCCAATAAAGCGTGCCGTCTTTGCGGCGGTTGATCATCTCACCCTGCCAGACGTGCCCGCTTTCGATCGTATCCCACAGGTCGCGGTAGAATTCCGGCGGATGCTTGCCCGATTTCAAGATGTTGGGCGTCTTGCCTTGCACCTCGTCCCAGGAATAGCCGGTCACTTTCTCGAAAGCCGGGTTGACGTATTGAAAAACGCCGTTGGCATCCGTAATCACCACACCGGTGGCCGCGTGTTCCACTGCCTTTTGCAATTGCCGGATCTGCGCCTCCGCCCGCTTGCGCGCGGTGATGTCCACGCTGTATTCCACCATTTGGACAACGTTGCCCTCTTCGTCAAACAACGGATAACCACGCACCTCTGCGTAATAAGGCGTGCCATCCTGTTGGAAGTGAATGTGCTCAGTGGCATAAGGCCTGCGTTGTTCCTGCACGCGCTGCAAAGGGCAGGGATGATCGTCTCCGCCGCAGGGCGTGGAGCGATTGTGCGTCAAGGCGTAGCAGGTCGTCCGTTCTTCTACCAGGCCCAGCTCGCGCGCTGCTTTGTTCGCCAGGTGGATGCGATAATCGGCGACATTGACAACGTAAAAAGGCGACTGGATGCCGTCGATCACCCGCTGCAAGTAATCGCTCTGCCGGCGCAAAGAAGCCTCCGCCGCCCGTCGTTCTCTTTGATCTCTCATGCGCAGCCAGACGGCCAGCCCCAGCAGCAAGACAGAGATAAAATGCAGGCGGATATCGAAAGGCGGCGTATCCACCTGCATCCCGTACAGCACGGCTCCCGTGGCCGCGCCCTGGGCGAGGGCAAAGAGGAAGTAATCCTTCAGGTCGAGCAAGATGAAGGCCATCATCAGGCCAAAGAGCAACCAGACCTCCATCTCCAGGTTGCCGCCGGGGTTCGTGTTCAGCGCCGTATCCACCAAGACGTCCACCGTCCAGCCGATCAGCATGACCCAGCTGGCCGGGCGATACCAGCGCCGCGCCAGTTGGACGCCGATCAGAACCGCCAACGCCCCGCCGACGATCAGCCAAAGTTCGTAATGCTCCATCTGATCGCGGTGCAAGGCCACCCCCCAGATCAATTCGGGGATGAAATAAACCCCCAACACAATGCCGCCGATGACCATCGTCAGGCGGGCGCGGGCGTAGTCGTCCAGGTTTTCCTTCAGCGCGGGAGAAACCGAAAACCAGTTGCGGATAGAAGTAAAGAGAGCGTTCATGTCGTCATTATACAGGAAAGCCGCCGCGCTCGCATTGCAATTTCCCTGTTTGGTTTCAACGCCTGTGGAGCGCCGAGTTTTCCCGCGCTCCACAGGCGCATGGTTTTACCCGGCCTCGCGCTTCAGGCGATCGTACCCCAGGGAAAGGAGGGTGAAAGCCAGGGCCAGGGACAGGGTCGCCAGAAGCAGCACGCGCCAATCCGGCCAGGCGCCGCCTTCCTGCGGCGCGGGGGTCGCCGTCAGCGTGACCAGCGGCGCATCGTTATGCAGACCGAAACCCGGGCCGGCTGCCGCAGAGGGGTGGGCGCCGGGCGTCGCCACACTGGCGCCAGCGGGCGTGGCGGCCACCTCGGAAGCCGGAGTGGCCGTGAGGAGGCCCGTCGGTTCCCCCGGTACGGTCGGCGTGGGGGTCGGGTTGCGCATCCAGGGCGGCCCGCCGCCGCCGCGGCGCACCGGCCTTGAACGTCAAGGGTTTCCTGGAATCTACCAGCGACCAGGCCTTGCTGGCGATCATCACCAACGGCGTGCCCGGCACTTCCATGCCCGCCTGGGGAGACCGGATGACGGAAAGCGATTTGCAAGCCCTGGTGGGGTTCATCCGGCAATGGGAGGCCACCGCCCCCGAAGTGGCTGTGCCGGTGCGCCGCGGCGGCGGCGGGCCGCCCTGGATGCGCAACCCGACCCCCACGCCGACCGTACCGGGGGAACCGACGGGCCTCCTCACGGCCACTCCGGCTTCCGAGGTGGCC
>WGAD01000124.1 GCA_015489255.1 Anaerolineales bacterium
CCCTGTGGGAACTCTACTTTGCCCCCTCGGTCAGCTATCGCCGCCTTTTCGCCCGCCTCGGGCAGCTGGACGCCCGCCTGGGCGGTCATCTAAGGCGCCTGCTCACCCAAGCCGACAACTCCCTGGGCGACAACTTCCAAATGCACAAAACCAGTATGCTGGAAATAGAAGAAGACGATCTCCTGGGTTTCCACATCTGGTCTACCTACTTGCTGCTCTCTTTCTTCCCTTTCCGCGAGATCGTCGGCGATTATCTGTACTACGATCAGGCCCTGCCCGCCAATCGCCGCCGCGCCGATATGGCCTATTACCATCAGGCCATTCAGCGGCACGTCTTCGCCCACGGTGGCCGCCGCTACCTGTCCAAAAGCCCCAGCAACACGCCCAAGATCCGCTCCCTGCTGGAAATCTTCCCGGACGCCCGCTTCATCTGCCTGGTGCGACGCCCGCAAGAGGTGGTGCCTTCTGCCGTTAGCCTGTTCAGCGAAAACTTGCACCTCTTCGCCGATCCGCGCGAGAAATATGTGTTGCAAGACCTGGCCCTGGAGCAGGCCGAGGCCTGGTACAACTACGCTTACGAGACGCTGGCCACACTGCCGCCGCAGCAGCGGCTGACGATCTGCTACGACGACCTGGTGCGCGATCCGCGCGGGACGGTGGAGAAGATTTACGCCCATTTCGGCTGGGAGCTCAGCCCCTCCTACCGCCGCACCCTCAACGCGGAGCATGAAAAAGCCCGCGGTTTCCGGCGACGTTACACTTACTCGCTGGAATCTGTCGGCCTGGAGGCAGAAGAAATCGCCCGCCGCCTGGCGCCTCTCTGGCGACGTTACCGCTGCCCCGAATAACGACGAAAAGAGCGTGCACGAGGCACGCTCTTTTCACACTTGCATTGTGAGGAGGAAGGTTACTCAGGGGCGATTCTGCGACCCGTAAGCGCCGCCCATGGGGAAACCGGAACCCGTGCAGTCACCGAACCCACCGGCGCCCATTTGTCCGCCGCGCGCGCCACGATAGGCGCCGTCCGTCATACCGCCGTAACCATAGGCGCCGCCCATCATGCCGCCGTAACCATAGGCGCCGCCCATGTGTTGCTCCATCCACTCATACTGTTCAGCCGTCATGAAGCCGTTGTCCACCATCCACTGCCACGACTGGGCGCGGAAGTCCTGCATCAGGGCGTAGATGTCCTCCTGGGAAAAGCCGGCTTCCGCCAGGATGCTGAACATCGTTTCGCCGCTATCCAGGCGGGCTTCTATCTCCGCCGGAGCCACGCCCAGGGTGTCGGCCAGCAGGCTGACCATTTCATCGTGCATGAAGCCATCGGCGCTGCCCGTCAGGCCACGCCCGCCGAAGGGAACCTCGGGGCGATTGGCAGGCGGTTCGCCGCCGTGCGCCAGCGCGGGGACGACCGAAAAGGCCGCCAGAGCCAGAGCCAGAACCAGAACCAGCATTTTCTTGTTTTTCATCGTTACGCTCCTTTTCAAAGAGTGGGTTTTCATTTACGCCCCTATCTTACAGGCTCTCTTTAAACGTTCTGTAAAGCCGCCGTCAAGATTCCGTGTAGATTTCCCCCAAAAGAAAACAGGGCGGCCCCAAAAGACCGCCCTGCTTGTGAAGACAACAAGCTCAAGATTTGGACCGCAGATATTCATCGATCGCCCAAGCCGCCTTGCGCCCGCCAACCATGGCCGTGACCACCAGATCCGGCCCGGTGACGGCATCGCCGCCGGCAAAAACGCCTTCGCGCGTGGTGCGGCCCGTCTCCGGATCCACCACCTTGATCAACCCCCATTTGTGGGTTTCCAGGTCGGGCGTCGTCTTGCCAATGGTCGGATCGGGCCAGTAGCCGATCGCCAGTACGGCGATATCTGCCGGAATGACGAAATTCGACCCTTCGATCGGCTTCGGGCGACGACGGCCATCGGGGCCGGGTTCGCCCAGTTTCATCTTCACACATTCCACGCCAGAGAGTTTGCCATCTTCGCCGGCAATGAAACGCACAGGCTGGGTCAGGAATTGATATTCCGCGCCCTCTTCGCGCGCCATGTTGCGGTCTTTGGCGCCGCCGGGCATTTCCGCTTCGGTGCGGCGATAGATGCAGGTGACCTCGGCGGCCTTCATGCGCACAGAAGAGCGCAGGCAGTCTGCCGCCGTATCGCCACCGCCGATCACCACCACGCGCTTGCCTTCCACCTCCAGCGGCTTGCCTTTCAATTCTTCGGGCAGGTAATCGGGAGCCACGTTGGCGCGGATCAGGTATTCGGTTGCCTCATAGACGCCCGGCAGGTCTTCGCCTTCTACTTCCATCTTGGCATCGATGCCGGTGCCAACGCCAATGAAAACGGCGTCGAACCCTTCGGCAAACAAATCGTCAATCGTCTTGTCTTTGCCGATGTACGTATTGCCGACAAACTCGACGCCCATGGCTTCCAAATCTTTCCAGCGACGGAAGACGACTTCCTTGTCCAGTTTGAAATTGGGGATGCCGTAAGTCAAAAGGCCGCCGGGGGCCGGTTTGGCATCGAAAATCGTGACCGCATGGCCGCGCTGCCGCAACTGATCGGCGCACGCCAGCCCGGCCGGGCCGGCGCCGATGACTGCCACCTTCTTGCCCGTATCGGGGGCGATCTCCGGCACATAGGGGTCGTGTTCCCGTTCCCAATCGAGCACAAAGACTTCCAGCTCGCCGGTCAGCACGGGCTGATCGTCATGGTTGAGGACGCAGGCGCCCTCGCACAATTGTTCGTGGGGGCACACGCGGCCACAGATCTCCGGCAGCGAAGAAGTCTTGTGGTAAATCATGGCGGCTTCCTTGAAGCGTCCCTGCTCGATCAACCACATCGCCGAGGGGATGTCGTTGTGCGTCGGACATCCCTGCATACAGGGCGCTGGATCGGGGCAATGAATACAACGGGAAGCCTGCGCCATCGCCGTCTCAGCATCAAAAGGAATAATAACCGGTTTGAAATCGCAAACGCGTTCTTTAGGCGGGCGCAATTCCAGTTCTATGAAAGGCTTGTTGGCACGTTCCTTACGGTTGATCGCCAGAAATTCGCTGGGGACTGCCTGCATAAAAAACCGCCTCCTGTCTCCTTGAGGTTCATTAAGCGGGCTAATTTTACTATAAAGATGCGGCTTTTGGCGTCATTTATTGACGGGATAATCGTCTTAACCATTCAATTTGCGCCCCATTGCAGCGTTGAGGCCGCCTGCAACGCTGATCGGATGGAGGAGCAAAGGCAGTGTCTTTTCCCGCCCGCAACACCACGGCATGCCTGCCAGCCGCCGAAGGCTGCTTTGCCATTGTTGATTTCGACCGCCCTTCCCGTGCCCTTTGCTGGCACTCGTGCCCGCTCTCAACCTTGACGCCGCCTGTAAAGCACATATAATAAACAAGTGTTAACTATTTAGCGAGATTAAAGGAGCGCCCCATGCCAAAATCCCTGCGCAATCTGCTGATCGGGCTGCTCGTTCTGGCCTTGCTGGCAGCCTTCTGGCGCTTTCGCGTCGGCACAGAAGCCGCCCCCGCTGACGAGTATCAGACATATACCCTCGCCCGCGGCACGCTGACCGCCCAGGTCGGAGCGACCGGCACCGTACGCGCAGCGCAGACCGCCGAACTCGCCTGGCAGACCAGCGGCCGGGTGGCAGAGGTCTTCGTCCAGGTCGGCGATCGCGTCACCGCCGGGCAACCCCTAGCCGAACTGGCCGCCGATTCCGTCGCGCAAAGCATCATCCTGGCGAAATCCGACCTGGTCGATGCGCGGCGCGCGCTGGCCGATCTGCTTCAGTCCGATCTGGCCCGCGCCCAGGCGCAGCTCAACCTGGTCAACGCCCAACGGGCGCTGGAGGATGCGCGCAAAAAGGCCGAAGCCGTCAATTACCCCCGCGCCAGCCAAGATTTGATCGACAGCACCCGCGCCCAGCTCGACCTGGCCGAGGCCAACCTGACCCGCGCCGAAGAAATCTACCGCGCCTACGCCGACCGTCCCGACGGCGACGAAAAGAAAGCCCAGGCGCTGCTCAACCTGACCTCCGCCCGCCAGGAGCGCGACCGCCTGCGCGGACTCCTCAGCTGGTACCTCGGCGAATACGACGACCTGGACATCGCCGAGCGCCAGGCCAATCTGGCCCTGGCCCAGGCCCGTTACGACGACGCCCTCCGCGAGTGGGAACGCCTGAAAGACGGCCCCACCGAGGACGACATCGCCGCCGCCCAGGCGCGCATTGATGCCGCCCAGGCCATGCTCAACCTGGCCCGTACGCTAGCGCCCTTCGATGGCGTTGTCACCGTTGTTTCCACCCAGCCCGGTGACCTGGTGAACGCCGGTTCGCCTGCCTTTCGCCTGGACGACCTCAGCCGCTTGCTGGTGGACGTCACCATCCCCGAAGTGGACATCAACAGCATCCAGGAGGGCCAACCCGTCACTCTGACGTTTGACGCCATCCTCGACCAGACCTACCACGGCACAGTGGTAGAAGTCGGACAGGTGGGCATCGTACAGCAAGGGGTGACCGGCTTCAATATCACCATCGAGCTCCAGGACGCCGACGAACACATCCGCCCGGGCATGACCGCCGCTGTCAACATCCTGGTGCGCGAAATTCAAGACGCCCTCCTCATCCCCAACCGCGCTGTCCGCGTGCTCGACGGACGCCGAGTCGCCTATAAACTCTATCCAGATGGTACGCTGGAACCGGTGGAGATCCGCCTGGGCGCCTCCTCCGACAGCATGAGTGTCCTCCTGAACGACACCTTGCGCCCCGGAGACGTCATCGTCCTCAATCCGCCTTCTCCGAGCAACACCTTCCTGGGGCGCTGACCGATGAGTGACGATGTCATCATCGCCCGCAACCTGACCAAGGTGTATCAGATGGGCGCGGTAGAGGTCCACGCCCTGCGCGGCGTCTCGCTGACTATTCTCCGCGGCGAAGTGGTGGCCATCATCGGCCCTTCCGGCTCGGGCAAATCAACCCTGATGAACATCCTCGGCTGCCTGGACAAACCCACCGCCGGCGAATACCTCCTCGACGGCGAACCGGTCGCCAGCCTGGACGACGATCAACTGGCACACATCCGCAACCGCAAGGTGGGTTTCGTCTTCCAGAGCTTCAACCTCTTGCCGCGCGCCACCGCCCTTTCCAACGTCGAACTGCCGTTGCGCTACGCCGGGCTTGCCAGCGCCCGCGAGCGGCGTGAGCGCGCCCGCCAGGCGCTGGAAGCCGTCGGCCTGGGAGACCGAATCCACCACCGCCCGACGGAGCTTTCCGGCGGACAGCAACAGCGGGTGGCGATCGCCCGCGCCCTGGTCAACCGCCCCTCCATCATCATGGCCGATGAACCCACCGGCAACCTCGATTCCCGCGTCGGGCAGGAGATTATGGACCTCTTGCTAGCCCTCAACCGCGAACAAGGCGTGACGCTCATCCTCGTCACCCACGATCCCAACATCGCCGCCCAGGCCGAACGCATCATCCGCCTGAAAGATGGAAACATCGTGGAGGCCCTATGAATTTTCTGCAAGCCGTGCGCGAGGCCCTCGAAAGCCTGGGCGCCAACAAATTACGCTCCGGGCTGACCATCCTGGGCATCGTCATCGGGGTGGCCGCCGTTATTGCCATGTTGAGCATTGGGCGCGGCGCCCAGGAAGCCATCACCGGCTCGATCAGCGGTATTGGCACCAACCTGCTCTTCGTCTTCCGCGGCAACCCGGATGACGCCGTGCGCAACCCCAAGCCCCTCACCTTGCAAGATGCCGCAGCCCTGCGCGACCCCTTCTCCGCGCCGGCGGTGGCCGCTGTCGCCCCGCTGATCGACAGCCAGGTGAGCGCCAACGCCTACGGCAAACAGACCCGCGCCACCCTGGACGGCGTAACGCCGGAATACTTTTCGGTGCGCAACCACACCCTGCTAGAAGGCGAATTCTTCGGCGAGGAGGCGGTACTGGGGCGCCAATCCGTTGCCCTGATCGGCGTCGACGTGGCCGACGCCCTCTTCGATCGCCGCCAGGGCCTCGTCGGCGAGACCATCCGCATTGAGGGGCAGCCGTTCCGCATCATCGGCGTGCTGGCCTCCAAAGGGGGGAGCGCCTTCGGCAGCGCCGACAACATCATCGTCATCCCCATCAGCGCCGCCCAAACCCGCATCCTGCGCCGCAGCAACGACAAGGTAGACCTGATCCTCGTCCAGGCCGCCAGCGCCGAACAGGTGGACGAAGCCAGCGAGCAGATCGCCCAAATTTTGCGCACCCGCCACCGCACCCCCGTCGGGCTGGACGATTTCACCATCATGTCGCAGCAAGATTTCCTGACGACCGCCTCCACCATCACCAACGTGCTGACCATCTTTCTCGGCGGCATCGCCGCCATCTCGCTGCTGGTGGGCGGCATCGGCATCATGAACATCATGCTGGTCAGCGTCACCGAGCGCACGCGCGAGATCGGCCTGCGCAAGGCCCTCGGCGCCCGCAAGCGCGACATCCTGATTCAGTTCTTGACGGAATCGTCCCTGCTCAGTTTAATAGGCGGGTTGATCGGCATTGGCCTCGGCTGGCTGATCGGGCACATCGTCGGCCTGGTGGCCGCCCGCAGCGGCACGCCCTTCACGGCCAGCATCGGGTTGGATGCCATCCTGCTCGCCACCCTCTTTTCCGCTGGCGTTGGGCTGTTTTTCGGCATCTATCCTGCCAGCCGTGCCGCCGGCCTGGAGCCGGTCGAGGCCCTGCGTTACGAATAACCCATTCAACCCGGGAGGAACCTGCCATGAAAATTGCCCTGGCCACCGATGAACGCGCCCATGTGGTTGAGGTGGTGCGGCAAGAGCTGGAAGCCCGCGGCCACCAGGTGATCTGGTTTGGGCCGCAAGCCGAAGAAACCCTGCCCTGGCCGCAGGTGGCCCGTCAGGCCGCGGAAGCCGTTGTCTCTGGCGCCGCCGATGAAGCCGTGCTCTTCTGCTGGACGGGCACCGGCGTCAGCCTGGCAGCCAACAAGGTGCCCGGCATCCGCGCCGCCCTCTGCGACGACGCCGAAACCGCCCGCGGCGCCCGGCTGTGGAACGACGCCAACGCCCTGTGCCTGTCCATCCGCCGCACCTCGCCGGTCATCGCCCGCGAAATCCTGGAGGCCTGGTTCAGCACGGCCTACCAGCCCAACCCGACCGATGACGCTTGCCTGCAAATGGTGGCCGAAATGGACGCCGGCCGTAGCGCATCTGATACAATAACCGCATGACCCCCTGGAAAATTCTCGTCAGCGATGACCTGGCACAAGCCGGATTGAACCTCCTTGCCCGGCATGCCGCCGTCACCTTCGAACCGGCCATCGGCCCGCAGGCCCTGCTAGAGGCCGTCCCCGCATACGATGCCCTCATCGTCCGCGGGCGCACCCGGGTCACCGCCGAGGTTCTGGCCGCTGCCTCTCGGCTGCGCGTGGTTGGGCGCGCCGGCGTCGGGGTGGACAACATCGACCTGGAAGCCGCCCGCACCCGTGGCGTGACCGTCGTCAACGCGCCCACGGCCACCAGCCTGGCAGTCGCCGAACTGAGCTTCGGCCTGCTGCTGGCCGTCGCCCGCCACATCCCCCAGGCCAGCGCCAGCATGAAAACCGGCCAGTGGCTGAAAAAGCAATTCAAAGGCGTAGAACTCTAC
>WGAD01000125.1 GCA_015489255.1 Anaerolineales bacterium
CACCACCAGCACCAATTCGTCGCTCATGCCCCTTCTTCCGGCACGTAGGCGATGGCTTCGATTTCCACCAGGGCGTTCTTCGGCAGCGTTTTAACGGCCACTGTTGAGCGGGCTGGCGGCTTCTCGCCGAAGAAGTCGGCGTAGATGGCGTTCAGCTCCGGGAAGTCACTCATTTCTGCCAGGAAGACGGTGGTCTTAAGGACGTATTCCAGCCCGGAGCCAGCCGCTTCCAGCACGTGTTTGAGGTTGGTCAGCGCGCGGGAGGCCTGGGCTGCCAGGCCTTGTTCCAGTTCGCCCGTCTGCGGGTCGATGCCCAACTGCCCGGCAGTGAACACCAGATGATGAAAACGGATGGCCGCCGAGTAGGGACCGATGGCCCGCGGGGCCTGGTCGGAAACGATGATTTGTTTGTCCATGGCACACTCCTTTTCTCGGTGGTGCGAGCGCAACGCGCCCGCCCTGCTTTGATTGTACGCCAGGGCGGGCCAGCGGTCAAAACGGAAAAGGGCGGAGGTTACCCGCCCTCAGAGCACCTCAAGACCCGGGGCGCAGGCGCGGGGGACGAGCGCCATCTGCTGGGGGCTGCCAACCCGGGAATTGCTGGCGCAGGGATTTGAGCGCCGCTTGCAGGGCCTTCCCGGCCGGGCCGACCTGGTCGCGGATGGCTTTCAGGGTGTCGCCCAGGGCCTGCACGGTGGCTGCGGCCTGTTCCTGATCGGTGACCTTGCCATCGGCGTCAAATCCGGCGTGTTCGTCCACCAGGGCCGCAGCCTGCTCCACCAGCGGCTGGGCGGCAACGGTGGCTTCACGGAAAGCATCCAGAGCGGCCTGGGCTTCGGCCACATTGCCGCCGTTTTCCGCCGCGCGGTCGATGGCCGCCTGGGCGCGCGCCATGAAGTCGTCCGCTTGGGCGGCCCGCTTTTCGGCCTGTGTCGTCACACGTTGCAAGCGCGTCCAGGCCTGCTCCAGGTTGCCGGGTTTGCCGTTTTGTTTCAACTCACCCAGGGCCTGCCGCAAAGCAATCGCTGCCGGCTCGGTGGCCTCGCGGATGGCTTTCAGGGCGTCGCCCAGGGCTTGTACCGTAGCCGCGGCCTGCTCCTGATCGGCAACCTTGCCGTCGGCGTCGAAACCCGCGTGCCCGGCGACGATCTCACCAGCCTGATCGTAGAGCGGGTCAGCGGCCTGCACTGCCTGGGTGAAAGCCTCCAGAGCGGCTTGTGCAGCGCTGACGTCCATGCCCTGTGCGGCAGCTTCGTCCAGGCGCGCAGCGACCCGGGCGGTGAAGTCATCCACCTGCCCCATGCGCTCGGTCAGGCGGTTGTAGATGTTCACCTGCCGCGCCCAAACCTTTTCCAAACGGGCCGGGTCGGCGGGTGGCGTATCTCCTTCGGCCAGACCGGCGGCTTGCGCTTGCAGCGGAAGCGCACTCAGCGCCAGCACGGCGATCATCAGCGTCAACATGATTTTTTTGAACATGGTGTTACCTCCTGTCGGTGAATGGTTTTCGTCCGTTGACGCTTTCAGTGTATTGCTATCGGGTAAGCGAGGTTTGATGAGGGTGTAAGAAGGGTGTAAAAAGTGAGTAGGGAGTAGGGAGTAGGGAGTAGGGAGTAGAAAGTGGCGGGGGGATCTGTCAGGCGAAGTAATCCGACTGGATCGAAGCGGCGCTTTCACTCTCCAGCAGCCGCAAGTAACGACCCAGCAAGGGGTGAACGCGGAGAATTTCTTCGTGCACGCGGCGGGCGATCCAACGGATGGAGAAATGGGCGTTGGCCGCCGCCCGCAAGCGGCAGAAGTGGAAGGCTTCGCGCAGGTTAAAGGTCGCCAGCACGCGGCGGTAAAAACCGTTGGGCACCACATATTGTGCCACCTCGGGATTCCAATCTGCCAGGGCGGCCCAGGTCTCGGCTGCCGCTTCCATGGCAGCGCGATATTCCGTCTCCAGGCCGGCGACCGCTATGCGGCGCGGCACGGCGTAGCCCAGCGAAGCCGTCAGGCGTTGCGGGGTTTGCGTCATCATGCGGTGACGCTTGAATTCGGCGTAAGCGCCCTGATCCATCACCAGGTCAAAGGTGTAGGTGGCGTGCTCCAGTTCACGCAACGGGACATCGTGCCGCCCCAATCCGCCCAGGAGGTCTTCCGCCAGGGAAGCGCGCGCCGTAGGAGACATGGCCTCCACTTGCGCCAGCGCCTGTGCAAAGGAGAGAGCAGAAAACCGGTAGAGCGCCGCCGCCAAGACACGGTTCTCCGCCTGCGGATCGGCCTCCACCAGGCGAACAGAACAGGAAGCCGGCGACCCGGCCTCCAGCCGCGCCGCAGCGCGGCGAGCCAGGCGTTTCCTGGTCTGGACGAGGTATTCTTGCCGCCGGGCGTATTTGACCAGGGTCGGCGTCTCTGCCTGGGCAATTCGCTTCACCTCCTCCCCAATCTGCCGCACCTCCGCCAGCGGGTGCGAAAGCCATTTGCGCAGGGCATTCTCCAGCACACGGGCGTTGGCCGTCATACCAACGTTTGCCAGCGAGGCCGCCGGCAAGAGAAAACGGGCTGCATCAGCATAGCGGGAACGCACCCGCCGGTCCCAGGCCGCTTCGTCTTCGCCCTTGCGCGGTGGGAAGTCCTGGCGCAGGGTTTCCCGCAGGGGTTCCAGGCTGGCGCGGTAGGCGGCAAACAGACGGCGCACCGTACGTTCATAGCGCGCTCGCAGGGGGTGCCCCTCCAGCTCCGGCGGGGTGACAAAAGCGTCGGCGTCCCACTTCTGGTAACGGGTAGATTTTTCCGTGTAGGAGGCCAGCCGGTTGGATTCGATGGCCTCCACCGCCACCCGTGAGACGTTTTCCAACGCCAGATGCAAAACAGCGTGTTCGGCCACCGAGGCATGACCATACCCCACCACCCATTTTTCGTGGAAACGTGCAGAATCGGCAGCGTTCAGTTCGGCGGCAATTTGATCGAAGGGCATGGGAGAACGGGAGGTTTTGGCAAAGGCAACGGCGATGGTCTCGGCAGAATAAGTTCGTCGGGAAAGAAGATAAATACGGCGGGCGGGCATAGGCTTCTCCTGATGGGTTTTGGCCGCAATCAGGGGACAGGGGCGTCGAGAGGCGGCCAATTTATGATACCCTGAATTTTCGTTATGCCAGGCCTCCAGCCGCCTTCGTCAGGGCATTTTCGCCAGATCGGCGGAGGTGATCACCTGCAAATTGGCGGCGGCATAGGCCACCAGCGCCTCGTAAGCCGCCCAGATGGCCTCCTGTTCCGCCGCGCTGCGCGGCTGCGAGGGGTCGGGCGCCGTGAGATCGAAAGGCGGCGGCAAGGGGTCTTCTTTGTTGCCGCGGGCATCGATGGTGTAATAGAACGAACCCCAGGCGGCGGAGCCGCGGCGGTAGAAGTTGTTTTCGTGGATGAGCACATTGATAAACGGCAGACGAGGCGGGTCTTGCGCCTCCCATTCCGCCAGGCCGTTCTGGAGAAGCATCAACGGATCGGCGGTTGCCGCCTGGGGGCCGGCGATCAGGTTCCACCAGAAATTGCCCCCCTCCAGGCGGGCCACGCTGAAATCCGCTGGGCGGATCAGCAGCCCCTCGGCGGTGAACTTCAGCGGCTCATCCAGGTCGGAACCGGATTCATGGTACAGGACGGTCACCTGCGCGCCCAGGTCGGCGTACACCTGCCGGGAGACGGCGGCCACTCGCGGCGAACCGCCCTGGGCAGAGGCGGTTACCGGCGGGCGACCAAAGACTTCAGCCACGTAAGTGTAGCCGCCGGGTTCACCGCGCAACAGGCCGCCGCTGGTCATGTCCAGGCGGTAGGTCTCGTAATCCAGCAGGGTCTGGTACAGGGCTTCATCCTCCAGGTCGGCCAGCCAGCTGCCAAAACCGCTCACCAGCGGGTGCGGGGCGCGGACGTGGTAGCTAATGGTCATGTCCGAGTCGCGCAAGCGGGCGATGACCTGCGGGTAATCTTCCACATAAGCGCGGACGACGGGCGCAGTGAAGTAAAAATCGCCGCGCACGCCGTAGCGTTCAAAAATATCCACCAGGCGCAAGATCGTCTCTGCACTCTGGTCGCTGTGCACCCAGTCGTGGACGTTGACGGCAAAGGTGATGTATCCCGCGGGTTCAACGGCGGCTGCCGCCGGGGCGGCGGCTCGCGGGTCTTCCCCGGGGTGAGCGGCCTCCCAGTCGGCATAGGCATCGGCCATTTCCGAGTAGGTAGCCCACTGGATGCGCCCCTCAGCCACCAGCGGATCGACCACCTCGGTCAGGAAACGATCGATAACTTCAAAGGGCGGGTCGTCTGGCCCGCCGCGATATTCCCCAGGGTGCACTGTAAAGTGAAAGACGTTCACCTTGCCCGCTTCGGCGGCCTCCAACGAGGCGTAGAGGCTCTCGGTCAGGTACTGGAAGTACGCCTCCGCCCCGCCCGCGTTTTCATCGCGCCGCATGGAGGCAAAGTCTTCGCGGTCATACTGGCCTTCCGGCAGGAAGATGACCGGCCCTTGCGGGTCGTGCGAGGCAAAGAGCGATACATCGCGCCCGTCCGTGCCGCCGGCAGGCCGCCAGGGATGCACGCCTATCAACGCCTGGTCGGTGCTCTGCGTAGAGGGGTTCTTCCAATCGCTGTTGACGTCCAGGTCCGCGCAGACGGCTGCCTGGTAAAGACGAGGATACAGGTTGCCGCCACTCCAATAGCGGATGCGCTCCAAACCGCTGGCCTGCTTGAGCAAATCTATCTCCTCCTGCATAACGGCGCACCAGGTCTCCGGCGGCAAGGATTCCGAATTTTCGCCCAGATGAGCATCCTCGTGAAAATGCAGGCCGATCTCGTGGCCGGCTGCGGCCAGGTCGGCCAGCAACGGATCGCCGTTATCCAGCAAAGCGGTGGTAAACGGCGATTGCGCCTGGACGGTCAACCGCCCGCCGTGCGCGGCGACAACCTCGGCCAGGGAGCGCAAATCGCTCGACTGGCGGCGCAGGAAACGGGGATCGGCATAATCGTTGCGCGCGTTGCCCAAAATCCCCTGCGCCGTGACGCCGAAAGGCTCCACGTGCACGCCCATGCCAAAGAGCAAGACACCGGGAGTCGACGGCGGCGCCTTGCCCTGCGAGGGAGCTGACGGCGGCGCGCCAGCCTCCTTCCCTCCGGCAGGGGCTGCCGGGCGGGCGCCAGGGGCTTCCTCCTCCCCCAGCGGAGTGGGAGCAACAGCGGCCTGCGGGCTGCAGGCGGTCAGCAAGAGGGCCAAGGTCAGGAGAAAAGTCATCCAGGGTTTCATGGGTGCGCTCCTTTCTTGAGAACTATCTTTTCAGTATAGTACGAAAATGTAAGCCCGTTGTAATCCGCTGGTAAAAAATGCAAACAGGGCACGCCGCGGCGCGCCCTGTTGCTGCTGCCAAAGGCAGTCGTCAGTCTTCCACTTCTTCCCAACCGACAATCATGGCCTTGATGTTCGAAAACACTGTCTCGCCGGTCGTCGTCATGTACACATGCACGATGAAGAAAGACACCAGCAAGAAGGCGCCCAGCGTATGCCACCAGGCCACGCTGCCAAAGGAAACGCCCAGGCTTTCGTCATACATCATCAGCAGGCCGGTGGTCACCATCACGGGGATGATCAGCAGTTTGAACCCCAAATAGGTCAGCCGTTGCAAGGGGTTGAGCTTTGAAAGTTCGGTCTTCTTGTAGGGATGTGGTTCGTTTTTGAAGATGCCCCTGAGGTAATAGTGGAGCATCACCGAAATCTTCTCGCCGCGCGGGACGTAGTGCTGCCATTCGCCGGTGGTGAAGTGCCAGAAGACAGCGAAAGCGATCAGCACGATCAACCCCCAGGCAGCCAGGTTGTGCAACTGCACGGCCTTTTCAAAGCCGAAGAGGGTGTAATTGCCGTGAACTTCAAAGCCCGTCACACCCATGAAGACGATCAGGGCCATCTGCGTCCAATGCCAAAAGCGCTCGAAGGGCTTGTAAATCAACACTCGCTTGCTCATTTGGGCCTCCTGTTATTTCTTGCGCGCGGCAACCCGCAAGCCGCCGTGCACCACAACGCCAGCCAGCGAGAGCAAGGCCAACCCCCAGCCGAAGGTGTCCAGCCCGCGGCTGAAGTTGTGCCCGGGTGCGTAGATGCCCGCGATTCCTTCCATGCGGCTGTCTGTGCGGGTATGGCATTCCGCACACTGGACGGCCTCCTTCGCCGGCGCAACCATGTGGGTGATCGGCCAGTACATTTCGGTTTCGATCCAGTCGTATTGGCCGCTGTAGTCATAGCCGGCATATTCCATCCCTGCGGCAATGGCCTTGCCCCAATCGTAGGTCTTCCAATAGGCGTTTTCGTCCTTGCCAAACAGATGCGGCACAACGAAGGTGTTGTTGCCTGCATCGTAGGGTTGGATGCCGCGGAAGACCTTGAACGGCCAGATGCGGCTGTCAGGATCGTCTGGCGCGCCCATCAGGCTATTGATTTCCACCGGCCCGGCCTTCGGGTCGAAAGGTTCCATCAGTTGATACGTGGTGTGCCCGTTAAACCAGAAGTATTCCGGCTGGACGTTCTTTTCCCAGACAAACTCGCCTTTCTTGGTGTCATAGGTCACCCAGCCGTTTTCGTCCTTGGTGACGATCGCACTGCCGTCCGGATTCTTCTGGCCGGCTTTGCTCCAATCCCACCACATTTTGGTCGGCTTGTCGCCGCGCGCAAATTCGGGGATGTGGCAGGTCTGGCAGGCAATGCGCTCGACGTGCTCGTTGAGCAAGGGGTCCTGCATCGGCGTCAACCCGTGGCAGGATTCGCAGGTCACCCGTTCCCCATCCTGCAAGATGTGCAAGTCGATGCCGGCTTCGTCTTTGGCGTGCATATCATAGCGGCTGCCGGGAACCACATGTCCCCAGGTGGTGTGACAATCGGAACAAGTGAAGTTCTCTCCCTCAGGCGACATGTGAACATCCACCTCAAAGGCCGGTTCTTTCAGCGTGGAATCCATATCGCCATGTTTGACCGCATCCCCGCCGCCGCCGTAGAAATGGCAGGCGCCGCAGGTCTGGCGGCTGGTCTTGCCCACGTTTTGGGCGATGGTCGCCAGGTCTAGCGGCTCCCAAATATTGCCGCTGCCGGGCGGGAATTCTTTTTCCTCATAAGCCGGATGCCCGGCGCCCGCCGGGAACTTTTTGTATTGCCCGGTTGTATCGTGGCAAACCAGGCAATCCACCGCCTGCTCATTGGAGAAATCGAAGCCTTTGTCCGCATATCCATAGCCAATATGGCAACTGGTGCAGCGCGGTTCGTTGGAATCCACGGCAATGCAGAAATTGTTGATGACGTTACGTTTCCCCAACAATTCCCCCTCGGCATTGAGGTACTCCCACGTCCAATGCGTGGTGTGCATCACCTGGCGGGCGGCCTCCGTATGGCAAGAAAGGCAAGCCGCCGTCACTTCGGGGCCGGTTTTAAAATCCTGTTGCAAGATCTCGAACTTGGCATGATCCGCCGTGCTGGGGTCGGGCGGCGGCGTTCCCTCGGGCAGGCCTGGCGCAGCGTCCGCCTGTAGCGGCAGGCTGATGGACGCCAGGGCTGCAAACAACAGGATCAGCGCCAACCCCCAAAAGGCTTTTCTAATTCGCATGGCAACCTCCTCAACAAAGATCGAGGCACATTTTGTGCCGGTTTTCAC